>DXAW01000039.1 GCA_019116865.1 Candidatus Coprenecus stercoravium
TGCGACTGCGAGGGCGTGGCCGCCGAACCGGTGGTTACCCCCAATGTGGGTATTCTCGCTTCGACCGACATCCTGGCCGTCGACCAGGCCTGCGTGGACATGGTCTACGCCATGACCGAGGAGGAGCACCATGCCCTGGTGGAGCGCATTGAGTCCCGTCACGGCCTGCGTCAGCTCTCCTACATGAAGGAGCTCGGCATGGGCAATGACCGCTATATCATCATCGACCTGGACAACGGCGGCCGGCGCATCACCGTCGGGGAGGCAGTCAAGGACCTGAAGCCCTTCGTCGCAGAGCAGTAGTTTATATATTATACACCTCAGTATCTGTTATTGCATTGTTTGTGTAAACAACTGTATAACAGTGCTGTATGCCGATGTGGGCAAAACAGATAAGGCCGTGTTAAGGCGAATCCCGGGCAAAAAGAGCCGTATCTGTTATGAGGTTGCGACAGTAAGTAGATGAATATATGCGTGTTATGACGATTGCTGGATTACAGATAGCACTTATCACCTGGACATTTTGGGCGATCATTTTGGATGATGAAAAGGCAAAAGTCAAGCACGGAGGGAGCCATTCCAACGAGCTCGGCGCAATGCTAGAAATGTGCGGATTGGCTCTTTCATAGGGACTGTGTCAAGGGTATCTAATAAATGTAGTATATTCGCCGCATGAAAAAAGCGGATATAGTATTTGTGTGCGCGGTGGTGGCGGTGTTCCTGCCCTTCGTGCTTTCGGAGCCTGTCTACGAGGCCTATAAGAGTTTCAATGCCGCTCACGGGATGATCGTGAGCTTCATTAAGTTCGCGGTGCTCTCGACCGCCGGCGAGATGCTGGGGGCACGTATCACCACCGGACGTTACTGCTACAAGGGCTTCGGCCTGATATCCAAGATGCTGGTCTGGGGCATCCTCGGCATGGGCATCAACATGGCGATGATCATCTTCTCGTCCGGCACTCCGGCATTCCTGGAGTATATGGGACTGACCGGCGCCACTGAGTTCCTCGCCGGGCCGATGTGCTGGCAGAAGGTGCTGGTGGCCTTCTGCGTCTCGGTGGCCATGAACTCGATATTCGCTCCGGTATTCATGACCCTGCACAAGATATGCGATATCCACATAGCGGACTACAACGGCTCTGCCCTGGCCCTGATACGGCCCTGGAAGATGGGCGAGCTCTTCTGCCGCGTCAACTGGAAGGCCCAGTGGGGCTTCGTCTTCAAGAAGACCATCCCCCTGTTCTGGTTCCCGGCCCATACGGTGACCTTCCTGCTGCCGCCCTCCGGCCGCGTTCTCTGCGCTGCCCTGCTAGGGGTCGCCCTCGGCGTGCTCCTGGCCCTGGCTGCCCGCAAGAAATAACACCTTAAATTAAAACAAGATTTCTGCTATCTGAGACGGGTGGTCGACGATGTGGGCGGGGGAGTAGGAGGCGAGTTCATCACGGGTGCGGCAGCCCCAGGTGACGGCGACGGCTTCGATGCCGGCGTTGGCGGCGGTCTGCATGTCTACGCCCGAGTCTCCGACGTAAAGCACGCCGTCCCGTTCATCGCCGGCAGTGTCTTGGATTGAGCCGGTGTGGGGAGAAGCAACTGTCAGCGATGAGGAAAGACCGGGATCCGGAAAACTGATTCCGGCTTCCCGGAGAATGTCCCGCACTATCACCGGCTCCGGTTTGCGGGGTACGCCCTCTCTCTCTCCGAATACAGCGCAGAATGGTATTTCAGGGAAGAAATGCCGCATGAGTTTGACGGTAGCCGGGTGGTATTTGTTCGAGGCGACGGCCACCTTGATGCCCCGGAGGCAGATATCCGACAGGAGTTCCGGTATGCCCTCAAATGGCCGTGTCATATCGGCGCAGTGCTCGCTGTAGTAGGGCAGGAACAGACTCCTGATGCGCAGGACCTCCTCCTGGCTGCGGCTGGCTTCCGGAAGGGCACGCTCAAAGAGCTTGTTGATGCCGTTTCCGATATATGAGGCTATCTCCGCCTCGCTGTGGACGGGGTAGCCGCAGGCGGCCAGGGCCTGGTTAGTGGCCGCCGCGATATCCGGGACGGTGTACAGCAGGGTCCCGTCCAGGTCGAAAATGACTAATTTCTTCATAAACGTTTGCAAAAATAGGAATTAATGCATAACTTGCTTCGGAAACCTTAAAATTACCTGTTATGAATAAGTTTCTCAAATTATTACTGGTCTTTCTCGGAATCAGGGCATTTGCCTCCTGCGATTCGCTTCCGCCGGCTAAAGTTGAGTACGGTGTGCCTTATGCGAGTTATGAGATCAAGGGCAGGGTAACGGATGCTGACGGCAATCCTATCAAAGGCATCAAGGTGGATATGCTTAGTGAATATGATGTGGACAGTGCCGGTAATATCACATTGTATCCGTTTTATTCTGAGGAGGATGTGCTGACAGATGAGTCGGGCCGGTTCCATGTCAGGAACGGAGATTTTCCTTCCGACTCATTGTCCGTAGGGTTCAGTGACATAGACGGGGCGGAGAACGGAGGAGAGTTTGCCACTAAAGTTATCACCAAGGCTGTGGAGCAGGTGGAGGAAGGTTCGGGCAACTGGGATAAGGGAGTCTTCGTGGTGCCGGGTGAAGTTGAGGTGGTGATGGATCTTAAAAAAGAAGAGGAATAGCGATGACGCAGTTGTCGTTGAGGCAGAAATTGGCGTTGGAGGTTTTCCGCAAGTTGCGGAACCAGGCGGTTGAGGAGCATGAGCTGCGCGATCTTTTCTGGGAATGTACGCTGAGATGTACGCTGCACTGCCGTCACTGCGGCAGCGATTGTCATACGACCGCAGCGACCAAGGATATGCCTTTTGAGGATTTCGCCAAAGTACTGCGCCGTGTGGCTGAAGCTTATGATCCGCACAAGATCATGGTGATACTCACCGGCGGCGAGCCTTTGATGCGTCCGGATCTGGCTCAGTGCGGCCGTGCTATCTATGATATGGGTTTCCCATGGGGCATGGTCACCAACGGTATGCTTCTGGACAGGCGTCGTTTCGATTCGCTGCTTAAGGCCGGCATACACAGTGCGACGGTCAGCATAGACGGTCTGGAGGCCGATCATGACTGGATGCGCGGGGTCAAGGGCAGTTTTAAAAAAGCGGTGGAGGCTATCAGGATGTTCACATCGGTGGACGATATCGCATTTGATGCGGTGACCTGCGCAAACCGCCGCAATCTGGCTTCGCTGCCGGAATTAAAGGAATTTCTGATATCCATAGGTCTTAAACACTGGCGTATTTTCACTGTCTTTCCTTCAGGAAGGGCGGCAGGTGATCCTGAGCTGCGGCTCGGCATAGAGGAGTTCCGTCAGTTGATGGACTTCATCGAGTCGGTCCGCAAGGAGGGCCGCATAGGCCTTGATTATGGCTGCGAGGGATTTCTCGGCGGCTATGAGGGCAAGGTCAGGGACAATCTTTTCCTGTGCAGTGCGGGGCTTTCGGTGGCCTCAGTCTTGGCCAACGGGGACATCGCTGCTTGTGCCAGTATCCGCAGCGACTACTCCCAGGGCAATATATACAAGGGGGATGATTTCGTGGATGTATGGGAGAACCGCTATCAGAAGTTCCGCGACCGTAGCTGGATGAAGGCTCTCGGGGATGACTGCAGCAGCTGCAGGTGGTTCCGCTATTGTCAGGGCGGGGCGATGCATCTGCGTGAGGCGGACGGTTCTCTCCGTCCCGGCACTTGCCGCATGCTTGAGAATTTATAATACCGGACTTAAAATTTAAGATTTATGAAAAGAATATTGAGATTTTTGCTGATGGCTTTGGGTGTCGGGGCAATGGCCTCCTGTAAGGTGGAATACGGCTCGCCTCATGCCGACTATGAGGCCAAGGGGCGGGTTACGGATGAGGAAGGGAATCCTGTCAAAGGCATAAAAGTGGAATTTGTGAAGACCTATGGAACGGACAGTCTCGGCAATGCGGAGTATTATCCGCTTTCGAATGTATATGCCCTGACTGGAGATGACGGCAGTTTTGGGATAAAGAGCACATTATATACCGCCGGTACCGATTCTATTACGGTAGGCTTTGTCGATGTGGACGGAGAGAGCAACGGCGGAGAGTTCGCCACTAAGATGGTGAAGGAGCCTCTTGTTAGGATTAAGGACGGAAAAGACTGGAACGAGGGTACTTTTGCAGTGCCTGACGAAATGGAGGTTACTCTGGAGAGAGTGGAGAAGGCAGAGTAATGGCGGCGGCCATGACCCGGCGGATGATGGCCGGGGCGTCCTGGACCGGATGCTCTTCCGGAAGGGCGAGGGATGAAAGCTCGAATACTTTTGAGATACCGAGGCGGAGACATTCCGCTTCGGTTATTTTATTCTGTCCGGTGACTATCCACAGCGGCTTGCCGTATTGCCGGCACATCTTCGCTATGCCGGAGGGCAGCTTCCCCGAGAGGGAAGACCGGTCGAAGCGCCCTTCTCCTGTGATTACCAGGTCTGCGGAGGCTATTTCTTTCTCCAGTTCCAGGGCCGAGGCGAAGAATCTCCAGCCGGGTACGAACTTCGCTCCCAATGCGGCTTTGAGGGCGTATCCGACGCCTCCTGCCGCTCCTGCTCCCGGGAAATCGGGATGACCGATAACCTTCTGCCAGTTGCTCAGGGCATTCTCAAATAAGGGGATGTCCTGTCTGCGGCAGCCTTTCTGCGGCCCGTAGACGGCAGTGGCCCCGTCCGACCCGAGTAGGGGACTGGCTACATCGGAGATGACGGTTATCCCGGTATCCTTGAGATGCGGGGTGATGTCGCAGACTGAACGGTCGGATGCACTTTCTATACCGCTGATAAATGTGGGAATATCACGGTTGCGGAACGGATTGCTGTTGGAAAAAGACCATCCTAATGCTGTCAGCATGCCGAATCCTCCGTCATTTGTCCCGCTGCCGCCTATGGCCATGAGGATTCTGCGGACGCCATGAGTTTCGATTACAGAGCGGATAACGCTTCCCAGCCCATAGGTAGTGGAACGGAGCAGGTTGCGTTTGTCCCTGGGAACCATGTTCAGGCCGCAGACTGATGCCATTTCGATGAATGCGTTTGTGACACCTTCTTCCTCAAACAGCAGCACAGGGGCCATAATAGGCTGGCCTATATGATTGACGGTGTCTATAAAGATTTTCCCGTACCCGATGTCTTTTTTATTGAAGGCCCGTTCCATCACTCCCATGCTGCCTTCTCCTCCGTCAGCCATAGGGCACAGCATGATGTCGGGAATTTCGGCCCCTCTGATATGCGAGCCGCATTCAAGCCCGTCCCGTATGGCTTCAGCCGCCTGGACCGCAGTCATTGAGCTCTTGAACTTGTCAATGGCAACGACTATTTTATTACAGCCTCTCATGCTGCAAATATATACAAGTTGCGGTCTAATTTCCTATATTTGTGCCTATTTTAATTTTTAACTGAAATATAGAGATTATGAGAAAATCAAGATTGTTAGCCTTAATGCTGCTGTTTCTGCCCTTTGCTCCTGTGAAAGCTGATGAGGGAATGTGGCTTCTTCCTCTTCTGGAGAAGATGAACAGCGGCAGGATGACCGAGATGGGATTCCAGATCACACCTCAGGAGATATACGATTTGAACAACGCTTCTCTGAAAGATGCGGTTGTTATTTTCGGAAACGGCTGTACGGGTGAGATTGTCTCGGAGCAGGGACTTCTTTTCACCAACCATCATTGCGGATACTCCGCTATCCAGCAGCTCAGCTCTGTGGAGCACAACTATCTCAAAGACGGATTCTGGGCTATGAATACTGACGAGGAACTTCCTGCGGAAGGCCTGACGGTCAGATTCCTCGAGAGCTTTACCGATGTCACCGCCAAGGTCGAGGGTGCTCTTAAGAAGAGCAAGACCGATGAGGACAAGGTAGAGGCATTGGAGAAACTTCAGGACAAGCTCTCCAAGAAAGCCGGCTGTGACGGACATTTTGTAGTAGGCCAGCTGACATCTTTCTATGGCGGCAACACATATTATTTCATAGTTTACAAGGTGTTCCGTGATATCCGCTTTGTCGGTGCGCCCCCTACAGCTATCGGCAAGTTCGGTGCCGATACCGACAACTGGATGTGGCCCCGCCATACCGGCGACTTCTCCATCTTCCGTGTCTATGCGGATAAGGACAACAATCCCGCTGACTATTCCGAGGACAATGTGCCCTACACTCCGGTCAATCATCTCAGGATATCCCTTGCCGGTTACGAGCAGGGCTCTCCTGTTATGATTATGGGCTATCCCGGTACTACCAACCGCTTCATGACAGCTTCTGAGCTGAGAGAGGCGACAGAAAGGAATGAGGCCGTAATCAAGGTAAGGACACTCCGTCAGGATATCCTGATGGCGGATATGGAGGCCGATCCCAAGATTATGATCCAGTATGCCGACAAGTACGCCAATTCGTCAAACGGTTGGAAGAAATGGATCGGCATGAACGAGACATTTGCAAAACTGGGAGTTGAGCAGAGGCGTGCGGCTGAGGAGAAGGCGTTCACCGAGTGGGTCAATGCCGGCGGCGAGAAGAGAATCGCAAGATACGGCAGCGCCCTTTCCAATGTGGACCAGGCGATTGCCGGACGCCGGGCGGATTATATGCTGCTGACTTATCTTCGTGAGAGCATAGGCAATATCGAGCTGATGAACGTGGCGACATATGCCAAGAAGATAACTGATGCTCTTGCTGCCGATGAGGCTGAAAGAGATGAGAGAATGGCTGCTGTGCGCAGCGGTCTCGAGGCTTTCTACAAGGATTATTCCATGCCTACTGACAAGAAGGTGGCCGTTGCCATGCTTCAGCTTCTGAAGGAAAGTATCCCGGCGGAGAATCTGCCTTCCGTATACGGTGTCATAGACAGCTGCTTCGGTTCTGATATCAATGCTTATGTAGAGGATCTTTACAGCAGGTCGCTCTTTACTTCCGCCGCTAAGGTGGAGGCTGCTGTCGAGTCCGGAGATACGGCTGCGCTTACGGACGATCCGGCATGTGAGCTGCGTCGTTCGTTCCTTGAGGCATATAATCCTCATGTAGTGGCATATAACCAGTATGCCAAACAGTTTGCCCAGGGCAAGAAGGACTATATAGCCGGTACTCTCGAAATGCGCGAGGGCGAGGCCATCTATCCTGATGCCAATTTCACCATGAGGCTTACTTACGGTCAGGTGCTGCCTTATTATCCCCGTGACGCCGTATTCTACAACTACTACACTACTCTTGACGGAGTGATGGAGAAAGACGATCCGGACAGCTGGGAGTTCGCCGTGCCTGAGAGGCTCAAGGAGCTCTGGAGGGCGCAGGACTACGGCCGTTACGGTCTTGATAACGGTAAGATGCCGGTTGCGTTTATCTCCAACCTCGATATTACCGGCGGTAACTCCGGCTCGCCTATTATGAACAGCCGCGGAGAGCTGATAGGTCTGGCGTTTGACGGAAACTGGGAGTCAATGAGCGGAGATATCATCTTCGAGCCTGAGCTTCAGAGGACCATAAGCGTGGATATCCGCTATGTGCTCTTCATCATAGATAAGTTCGGCGGAGCCACTAATCTCATCGAGGAGTTGGATATCGTTGAATAATTTACGTAAGTTGAAATGATTTTAGATACACTTTCACGAATCATTCATCCGGCGGCTGAGAAAGACATCGTATCCCTGGGTCTCGTCGAGGACATAAAGCTCTTCGACGGGAACGGGGCTGCCGTCGAACCCACGGATCCGCAGGCCGGAGAAAAGGCTGTGCTGGTGCGTTTCAAATTGGTCGTGCCGTCTCCGGACCCGCTTCTCTCCTCTATCAAAAAGGAGTGCGAGCAGGCTATGGCCGCCGAGTTTCCCCATGCCAAGATTTCCATCATAGAGCTGGTGCGGGAGCGCAAGCCTACGAAGAAGACTGTCAATGATCTGGATGACACCCAGCTTCAGGGTATCGGCAAGATTATTGCCGTTGCATCCGGTAAGGGTGGTGTGGGTAAGTCCACCGTATCGGTCAATCTGGCCGTGGCCCTTTCCCGTAAAGGTTATAAGGTGGGATTGGTGGACGCTGATGTCTACGGCCCTTCTGTCCCGAAGATGACGGGAACAGAGGGTCAGGTCCCTTATATGAATGAAGAGAAGGATCTGATAGTCCCTCTGGGAAAATGGGGTATCAAGCTGCTCTCAATAGGTCATCTCGTGGCTCCCGAGCAGGCCCTGATATGGCGCGGTCCGATGGCCAGCAACGCCATGAAACAGATAGTCATGCAGGTGGATTGGGGCGAGCTGGACTACCTGCTCATCGACCTGCCTCCCGGAACGGGTGACATCCATATCTCGATGGTGCATGACATCCCCCTGACCGGAGCGGTCATCGTCACCACTCCCCAGCAGGTGGCCATTGCCGACGTGATAAAGAGCATCAATATGTTCCGCCACAAGGACGTGAATGTACCGATACTCGGTCTGGTTGAGAACATGGCCTGGTTCACCCCCGCTGAGCATCCAGAGGAAAAGTACTATATCTTCGGCAAGGACGGCGGCAGGAAGATGGCTGATGAGCTGAATATCCCGCTTCTGGGCAGCATTCCCATCTACATGTCAGTAGAGGAGGGAGGAGACACCGGCCGTCCCGCCGCATTCTCCGACGGTCCGGATGCCGCTGCCTTCGCTGCTATCGCCGACAAGCTGTAACAGTCGTATATCGAAATATCAAGTGGAGTGAAAGAGACTTGTTTCTCGTTTTGCTCCACTTAATTTTTATCTGTTGAACAGAACATTCCGTATCCACATTGCGAAGAAGCGGTCGTTAAGTGACCAGGTGCCATCGATGACAGTGACGAGACCTTTCTCCAGCAGTTTCTTGGATGCTGCCTGGACGGAGCTGGCGGAGGCTAGGCCGTGCCTGCGGATGAATGCGGTGGATGTAATGCTTTCCGCCTTGCCGTCTATGGCTATGGAGTAGAGGAGTTCTTTCTGCTTCTCCGGGATGTTGGACAATATCTCGCGGTAGGTGGGTTCGAGCAGGGAGATGATGTTGCGGACAGCCTTGGACGTGGTTTCGGTAGTGCAGGTCCCACCGTCCGGTGTGTCGGCGAAGGATTCGTTGAATGTCCGCTGCATACAGTAGGTGTTGCCCTCGAACAGGTCGTAGATCTCTCCGGCAGTTTCCTTCTCTATGGTGCGGTTCCTGCTGCTGAAATGTCCGGAGACAAAGTCAATATAGGTACTGCGCTCGATCGGGCCGAGCTCCAGCATGTCCGCACTCTGATAGAATGGCCTGGCCGAGGAGGTGAACATCTCCTGCATGAGGTGCCGCTCGCTGCCTGCAAATATGAATTTGGCGTTGCTTATCCGCTGGATGTGTGAGCGGAGCAGAGCCTCTATGTTCTTTTCAGGATACTTGGCTACTTGTTGAAATTCGTCTATCGCCACTATGCACGGCTTTCCTGCCTCCTGTAGACATGTAAAAATCTCTTCCAAAGTGTACTCCGGTCGGTCTATGTCGCCCAACTCCAAGGAGAATGCCGGAAGTCCGCTGACAGGGTCGAAACCCAGTTTGCCGCTGATGGATTTCAGGGTGCGGATCAGCAGACTGACCATCCTGCGGTCTGAGGATGCCAGGCGGTTGAAGACTTCCTTTCCCAGAAGGTATGTAAGTTCTTTGAGCCCGGTAGTGTGGAGGATGTCTATGAAGAACTTATGATATCCGCTCAGTTTACTTCTGCTGTAGCAGAACTGTATCAGTCCGGTCTTGCCCACGCGCCTAGGAGACATCAGAACCACGTTGTTGCCGTTCGTCAGCGACTTGATCAGTCTGGCGGACTCATTGCTGCGGTCACAGAAGTATTTTGGATCTATGCTGCCGGAGACGATAAAAGGATTCTCAACAGTTTCCATATCCCGTTTATTTTACCGCAAATGTAATTATTCATTTTGAATTATGCAAATCAAATAATTCGAATCGAATAATGGGCTTAGGAGGCTTTCTCTCTCCATCTGCCTGCGGCTCTTGCTGGTGGTGACGAGCCAGACTCCTGTGAAGATGAGTAGGACGGCGAGTACTTTCTCGAAACTGAAAGTGTCGAGGCCCAGGCAGATGAATTTTTCCATATTCCTCAATAAATCGGCCGCAAATGTGCACTTTTTTCTAACTTTGCAGATTAGAAAAGAAAATTCTGAACATCATGTATAGGACACACACATGCGGCGAGCTTCGCCTTGATAATGCCGGACAGAAAGTCACTCTGGCCGGATGGGTCCAGAGAGTAAGGAAGATGGGCGGCATGAGTTTCATCGACCTGAGGGACCGTTACGGAATCACGCAGATCATAATCGACGAGTCGGCTTCCAAGGAACTCAACGAGCAGGTGGAGAAGCTGGGCCGTGAGTATGTAATTCAGATTACGGGCACAGTACTGGAGCGTCAGAACAAGAATTCCAAGATAGATACCGGAGACATCGAGGTACGCCTGGAGTCCCTTAACGTACTCAATGCAGCTGTCACTCCTCCGTTCACCATCGAGGACGAGTCGGACGGCGGTGACGACCTCCGCATGAAGTACCGCTATCTCGACTTGCGCCGCAATCCGCTGAAAAAGAACCTCATGCTGCGTCACAAAATGGCTCATGAGGTGCGCAACTATTTGGACAGCAAAGGATTCATGGAGATAGAGACCCCTTATCTGATCAAGTCTACTCCGGAGGGCGCCAGAGATTTCGTAGTGCCTTCTCGTATGAATCCCGGACAGTTCTACGCATTGCCGCAGAGTCCGCAGCAGCAGAAGCAGCTCCTTATGGTGGCAGGATACGACCGATATTTCCAGATTGTGCGCTGTTTCAGAGACGAGGATCTGAGAGCCGACCGTCAGCCGGAGTTTACCCAGATAGACTGCGAGATGTCCTTCGTGGAGCGCGACGATGTGCTGGAGATGTTCGAGGGCATGATCAAGACCCTCTTCCACAATGTTCTCGGCAAAGACTTTACGGAGCCGTTCTACAAGATGCCCTACTCCGAGGCGATGGACTCATACGGCTCGGACAAGCCGGATATCCGCTTCGGCATGAAACTGCACGAGATTACATCCCTGGCAAAAGGCCACAACTTCCCTGTCTTCGATTCCGCCGAGTATGTGGGCGGTATAGCAGTGCCCGGATGCGCCGGATACTCCCGCAAGCAGACCGACGAGCTGACCGAGTGGGTAAAACGTCCTCAGATAGGCGCCAAGGGTCTGGTCTACATCAAGTGCAACGAGGACGGAACATTCAAGTCCTCGGCCGACAAGTTCCTGACTCATGATGACCTGGCCGCTATGGCCGCAGCCGTCGAGGCTCGGAAGGGCGACCTGATACTGATTCTCGCCGGTGCCAGGAACAAGATGCGCACCGCACTCGGTTCCCTGCGTATCGAGATGGGTAACCGTCTCGGTCTGCGCGACCCGAAGGTATTCGCCCCTCTGTGGGTGGTGGATTTCCCCCTGCTGGAGTGGGATGACGAGACCTCCCGTTTCTATGCCATGCACCATCCTTTCACCGCTCCCAAGCCGGAGCATCTGGACTGGTTCTACAGCGACAGGAAGGAAGACTTAGAGCGCGTGTGCGCCAATGCCTACGACTTTGTGCTCAACGGCACCGAGGTGGGCGGCGGCTCCATCCGTATCCACGATTCCAAGATACAGGAGCGTATGTTCGAAGTCCTGGGCTTCAGCCATGAGGACGCCGACTACCGCTTCGGCTTCCTGATCAACGCCTTCAAGTACGGTGCTCCTCCTCACGGAGGCATCGCATTCGGTTTCGACCGCTTCTGCGCCCTCTTCGGCGGACAGGAGAGCATCCGTGACTTCATCGCATTCCCCAAGAACAATCAGGGCCGTGACATGATGCTCGACGCTCCCTCACGCATCGACCAGGTGCAGATGGACGAGCTTTTCCTGCAGAGCACTTATAAGGAAGAGAAGTAATTTTAAAAATTTTCAAAAATTTAAAAACGGAAATATGTCACTTGAACAGCAGATACAGTCCGACATTAAGGCGGCGATGGTCGCCAAGGACAAGGTGGCTCTCGCTGCCACCCGTGCGGTGAAGGCCGCAATCCTCCTCGCCAAGACATCAGAGGGAGGTGCCAAGGACAGCCTCGAGGACTCCGAGGTGGTCAAGATAATCCAGAAGCTCGTGAAGCAGCGCAAGGAGAGTGCGGAGATTTACTCCCAGCAGAACCGTCAGGACCTGGCGGACAACGAGCTGGCCGAGGCAGCCGCAATGGAGAAATACCTCCCGGCCGCCCTTTCCGAGGCTCAGGTCGAGGAGGCCGTCAAGGCCATCATCGCCGAGACAGGTGCGTCATCCATGGCGGATATGGGCAAGGTGATGGGCGTTGCCTCTAAGAAACTGGCCGGTCAGGCCGACGGACGCCTCATCTCCACCATCGTTAAGAAGCTGCTCGCACAGTAAACGGCAGTTGATATAGAAAAGTGACCGGTCTTCGATTATGGAGACCGGTCACTTTATGTATTATGGATATTGCAGCTGGGTCAGGACTTCTTGTAGGTGATGGTGCCGGTGGCCTGGTTGGTGGGCATGACGAGGACCTCTGCAATCTGCATATACTCGGGTGCGCTTGCGGCGAACCATGCGACTTCTGCGATGTCGGCTCCGGTCAGGGGGCGGATACCTTTATATACGCTGTCGGCCTTGGCCTTGTCACCACGGAAGCGTACGACCGAGAAGTTGGTCTCTACGAGGCCAAGCTTGATATTGGTGACTCTCAGCGGAGTGTCCACCAGGTCGATGCGGAGACCGTCGGAGAGTGCCTTCACTGCTGCTTTGGTAGCGCAGTACACGCTGCCTCCGGGATAGGCGGCGTCACCGGCGATGGATCCGAGGTTGATGATGTGGCCTCGTCCGCGCTCAACCATGCCCGGTACTACGAGGCGGGTCATTGAGAGCAGGCCGCGGATATTGGTGTCGAGCATGATGTCCCATTCGTCGAGATTGCCCTCATGCTCCTTGTCCACGCCGAAGACAAGGCCTGCGTTGTTGATGAGTACGTCGATATTTCTCCATTTACCTTTCAGGGAGTCAAGAGCGGTGATTATCTGGTCCCTGTAGCGGACGTCGAAGGGCAGCACCAAAGCGTCGGCTCCAAGTCCGGCCAGTTCGGCTTTCAGCGCTTCTCCTTTCTCCGGCTTGCGGCAGTTGATGATGATGTCATAGCCGCCTGCTGCGAACTTTTTCGCGCAGGCTTCTCCGATACCGCTGACGGCACCGGTGATAAGAGCGATTTTTCTTTCCATATCGTATGTGATTGTCTTTTTTGCAAACTTACGAAAAATAAGGTATGTCCGGGGCTGTTTCATATTCTTGTTACAATTTTGTAATAGTTTTGTAACATCGGGAAGATACTTTTGCAACCGTAATTTAAAGTTGATATGGAGTTTTTATACATCGGAATTGTTATATTCCTGTTTTGCCTCGCCATTTCGGATATTATTGTGGGCGTGAGCAATGACGCAGTGAATTTTCTGAATTCAGCAGTGGGTTCCAAGACCGCCAAATTCAAGAATCTTATTATCATCGCATCTATCGGAGTATTCCTCGGAGCGTCTCTTTCCAATGGCATGATGGATATTGCCCGGCACGGAATATTTCAGCCGCAGTATTTTACGTTCTCCGAGCTGATATGTATTATGCTGGCTGTGATGGTGACGGATGTGATACTGCTTGATGCGTTCAACTCCAGAGGTCTGCCTACCTCTACGACGGTTTCGCTGGTGTTCGAGCTGCTTGGAGGTACTGTGGCTCTTGCCATGATAAAGAATATCCAGACTGACGGAGCTTTGTCTTTTGCTCAGATGATCAACACCGACAAGGCTCTCTCGGTAATTCTCGGAATATTCCTTTCGATAGCCATAGCTTTCGTATTCGGTATGATTATACAGTGGATAGTCCGTACGATATTCACTTTCAACTATAAACCCAGATTGAAATACCTTGCCGGAGTTTTCGGAGGCATAGCTGTTACTGCCATCGTCTATTTCCTGCTGATTAAGGGTCTGAAAGATTCGTCCTTCATGACTGCTGATGCCAATGCCTGGATTAAGGAACATACAGGCATGCTGGTGCTATGTCTGTTTGTCGGCAGCAGCATAATCATGCAGATTCTGTATTGGTGCAAGGTGAATATTCTGAAAGTCATCGTGTTGCTGGGTACTCTCTCCCTTGCTATGGCCTTTGCCGGCAACGACCTGGTGAACTTTGTCGGTGTGCCTCTCGCAGGTTATTCGGCATATCAGGACTATGCGGCCAACGGTGTGGCGGTCGGAGCGGACAACTACCTGATGGGCAGCTTGCTCGAACCGGCGCATACGCCTATGATTTTCCTGATTCTTTCAGGTGCCACGATGGTATTTGCCCTGGCGACTTCACGTAAGGCCCGTAATGTAATCAATACTGAGGTCAATCTTACCAATCAGAATGAGTCGGATGCGGCTTTCGGAACTTCCGCTACGGGCCGCCGTCTCGTGCAGATTGCCAACTCTTTTGCGACATGGCTGGAGAAAGTGACACCTGTAAGGATGCGTAACTGGATAGACAGCCGTTTCAATAAGGATGAGGCAATCCTTGTAAAAGGAGCTGCGTTCGACCAGATGAGGGCGGCCGTCAACCTGGTGGTGTCATCGCTGCTGATCGCTCTCGGAACATCCCTCAAGCTGCCTCT
Source organism: Candidatus Coprenecus stercoravium (assembly GCA_019116865.1). Classification (GTDB taxonomy): domain Bacteria; phylum Bacteroidota; class Bacteroidia; order Bacteroidales; family UBA932; genus Coprenecus; species Coprenecus stercoravium. Next base: position 14,691 of record DXAW01000039.1, read on the forward strand.
CTCCACGACATTCGTGACATTCACAGTGGCCATGGGTACCTCGCTGATGGACCGTGCGTGGGACCGCGAGAGTGCTGTAGGCAGGGTTACAGGCATGATGTCGGTGATGGGAGGCTGGTTGCTGACAGCCGTGATAGCTTTCGCAGTCTGCTTCGTGATGGCTCTTCTGATGCACTACGGCGGATTCGTGGCCATGATACTGCTCAGCATCGTAGCCATGGTTATTATCGTCCGCAGCAATATACAGTTCAATAGAAAATCCCGCAGCAAGGAGAAGGACAAGACCGTATTCGAGCAGGTGATGTCCGCCGATGATCCGGAGCAGGTATGGACTATGCTCAAAGGACAGATTCAGGAAAATACCGTCAAGGAACTCGACTATGTTTCCAATTACTACACGACGTTTGTGGACTGTTTCGTGAGCGAGAACCTCAAATGTCTGCGCCGCAACTACAATACTCTTCATGCTGAGATAGAAGGGTACAAGTCTGTCAGGAGGAAAGAGATACTTGCGCTCAAACGGACCGATCCGGCTGTGTCTATGCAGGCAAGCACATGGTTCCATCTGGAATCCAATCATCTGTCCCAGCTGCTGTACAGTCTGAAGCGTATATCCGAGCCTTGCAAGGAGCATTTGGAGAACAATTTCAATCCTCTGCCCAAAGGCTGTGTAGAGGAGTTCGCTCCTGCCAGCGAGGCTTTCCTCGTTCTTCTGAAGAGGACGTCGGAATATGTCGGTTCAGCTACGGACGACGCTAAGTCGAAGGAGATAATAAAAGAGATTTCGTCTTACAAGAAATCCGTGGCAGTGCTCAGGAAGAACAATCTGGACCGCTTCAACGAGGAGTCCGATACCTCTAATTTCAATATCTATGTTCTGTATCAGACCATACTGCAGGAGACCCAGCAGATGGCCGATGACCTCAAGCATCTTATCAGGGCGTATACTTATCTTTCTTCCGTGAAAGGTAAAGAGGCGTAGTGAAAAATATTATATTTGCGTATGCAAAAGATACTTGTAGTGGATGACGAGGAGACTATCTGTGAGATACTCCAGTTCAATCTAGAAATCGAGGGATTCGAAGCCGATGTCGCCTATAGTGCGGAGCAGGCGCTGAAAATGGATCTTAAAAGCTACTCATTGATTCTTCTGGATATCATGATGGGAGGTATGAGCGGCTTCAAGATGGCTCAGATGCTCAAAAAGGATCCTGCCACAGCATCGATACCCATTATTTTCTGTACGGCCAAAGATACGGAGGACAATAAGATAGCCGGCCTGACCCTTGGTGCTGACGACTATATTTCCAAGCCGTTTTCTGTACGCGAGGTCGTGGCAAGAGTCAAAAGTGTGCTGCGTCGCTGTGCACAACAACCTCAGTCTCAGCAAGTGAAGCCGGCCGGAAAGGCCGATGTGGACGGTGAGAGCATAAGTTATAACGGTTTGCGTCTGGATCTGCTCAAGCACAAGTGCTATATCGACGGGGCTGAGGTGCAGCTTACCAAGAAGGAGATGGAGATCATGACCCTTTTTCTGCGCAATTCCGGCAGGGTGCTTTCCCGTGAGGAGATTCTGCACAATGTGTGGAGCGATGAAGTAGTGGTGCTGGACCGTACTATAGACGTGAATATCACCCGTCTGCGCAAGAAGATAGGGGAATACGGCAAATATATAGTGACCCGTCAGGGATACGGGTACGGCTTTGATGTTTAGTCTGCCATGCTGAAATCTTTTCTGAACAGGCGCAATACTATCTCCAGGCTCGAGGAGTTTGTCTATATGGCGGAGAAAGGCAATCCGCTGGACGTGGTGTTTCCTCCGTTTCCGGACAATAGGCTCGGACGTCTTCTCAACCGTCTGGTGAGTGTATACAGGCGCAGTATGACGGACAGGGACATGCTTTCAGCTGCCAGGGAGATGGTGGTCAAGGAGTCTCAGGACAATATCCGTCAGAAAAAGCAGCTCACGCAGAATATCAGTCATGAGCTCAAGACTCCGGTAAGCAGTATAAACGGTTATCTGGAGACGATAATCAACAATCCCGGACTCAGTGCGTCTCAAAAGGATGTGTTTATCCGTAAGTGTTACGAGCAGTCTCAGCGTCTGTCCAACTTGTTGACGGACTTGTCAGTCATAACCCGCATGGACGAGGCAAGTGACAAGATAGACAAGGAGGAGGTGTCTTTGTCGGATATCGTGGCCGGTGTGGTGTCGGACATGGAGCCTATAGCCGGCAAATGCAATCCCGCTGACGGGGAAAGTCCTGAATTGAAGACCGGTCCTGCCGACAGGACTCCTATGAGCATAGTCAATAAATTTCCTTCCGGCAGAATGATAAAGGGCAATCCTAATCTGCTGTATTCGATTTTCCGCAATTTGTTGGAAAATGCCGTTTTCTATTCCAAGGGAACAGTTGTGACAATCTCTCTTGACGGTGAGGATGAAGGATATTATTCCGTGTCGGTCGAGGATGATGGTGTCGGAGTGGACAGTGTCCATCTTACCAGGATATTCGAGCGTTTTTACCGTGTGGACAAAGGCCGTAGCCGCAAGATAGGCGGAACGGGTCTAGGACTCTCCATTGTCAAAAATGCGGTGGCCATGCACGGCGGCACTATCAAGGCCATGCCTGTAGAGCCTTCTGGACTAAGGTTTGAGTTTACCCTGGCGAAAGAGTCCTGATTACAGACCGAACAGCTCCGGATCGGGCAGTATCCTGAAGCTTTTTCGGTGCAGCGGGGTGAGCCCGTATTTCAGGACGGCATTGCGGTGCCCGGCAGTAGGATATCCGAAATTCTTGTCCCATCCGTATTGCGGATATTTTTCAGCCGCCTCTCTCATGAAGTCATCCCTGAAAGTCTTGGCGAGTATCGAGGCTGCGGCGATGGACGCATATCTTCCGTCACCTTTTACGAAGCAAGTAAAGGGGATATTGTGGTAGGGCTTGAAGCGGTTGCCGTCCACGATTATATGTTCCGGAGTGACGCCTAGTCCGTCAATGGCTCTGTGCATTGTCATGATGGATGCGTTGAGGATATTGACAGCATCGATTTCCTCCGGGCTGGCAGAGGCTACGTGGAATGCTGCGGCTTCTTTTATTATGGTCTCTCGCAGCCGCTCTCTGGAACGGCGTGTGAGTTGCTTAGAGTCGTTAAGCTCCGGGTCATGAAAATCCGCCGGCAGGATGACGGCGGCGGCGAATACGGGACCGGCGATGCAGCCTCTTCCGGCCTCGTCTGTGCCGGCTTCAATTACTCCTGCGGTATCGTATGGTCTCAGCATACCGCAAAGCAACTAAAATTTTTTCAAAAGTTCGCTCTGCAGGGCGATTATTTTGTCTTTGTCTGCTATTATGGACTCCAGTTCGGCGATGCGTCTGTTCTTCTCCTTTATGATTTCCGCATAGTTCTGTGTCTCGTATCCGAATACCAGTTCCTCTTCCGGCAGCTGGAGTATGGATGCGAGCTTGGGGAGGTGGTCGCTTATAAGATGAGTGTCGCCTTTCTCGATTTTGTAATATGCTGTCTGGGAGATAGAAAGTTTTTCGGCCATCTCTGACTGAGAAAGCTGCTGCGCTTTGCGTTTGTCTTTTATTCTTTTTCTAATCTCCTCATTATTCATATAAACAAAAGTATTGTCAAGCCCAGAAATAAAAAACATAATAAAAGTTGTCCAAGACAACTTAAAGTTAAAAAATATGAAAAATCACCGCTGTTTTTTTAAAAACGGGATTCGTTGCGGCAGATGTCATAACTTTAGGTTGTGAATTAAAAACCAAAACGTATGAATTTATTCAGGACCGCTACAAGCAGGCGCCGCTATGGCTCCTCCCGGAATGTGATGAAAGCAAGACTGCTTTTTGCCCGTCAGCTGATGGTGCAGTATGGAGTACCTTATGACTGCATATGGTATTATTCCGGATTTTCCTCAGTGAAGGATATGGAACGTAACTGGGAACGCATGTTCTAAAAAGAAAAAGGCTGTGGGGAACTTCCGTTCCGGCCACAGCCTTTCTTTTAGTATTGAGGAGAAAAGGACTATTCGTCTTTTTCTTCTTCCTGGTAGGCTTTGAGAAGCTTCTCCTGAACATCAGCGGGTACCTGCTGGTACTCGGCCATCTCCATGGTGAAGGATGCGCGTCCGGATGTCAGAGAGCTGAGCGATGTGGAGTACTTGTAGAGTTCGGCAAGGGGAACTCTGGCTTTGAGTACTTCGAATCCCTTGACGCTGCTCATGCCCTCGATCATTGCCCTGCGGCCCTGAAGGTCGGACATCACATCACCCATGTATTCTCCAGGAACCATAATCTCTATATTGCAGATAGGCTCCATGATCTTGGGACCCGCATTGCGGAAAGCCTCCTTGAATGCGTTGCGGGCAGCCAGCTTGAAGGATATCTCGTTGGAGTCCACCGGGCGCATCTTGCCGTCGTATACGTAAACCCTGATGTCACGGGCATAGGAACCTGTAAGGGGTCCTTCCTCCATTTTCTCCATGATACCTTTGAGGATGGCCGGCATGAAGCGGGCGTCGATGGCGCCTCCGACGATACAGTTGTAGAACTCGAGCTTGCCGCCCCAGTCCATTGTGTATTCTTCCTTGGATTTGATATTGAGCACCATTTCCTTGCCGTCCACCTTGAAGCGGTTGTTCTGGGGAGCACCTTCTACATAAGGTTCGAGCAGGAGATGTACCTCACCGAACTGACCGGCACCGCCGGACTGTTTCTTGTGGCGGTAATTGGCGGCGGCTACTTTTGTGATGGTCTCACGGTAGGAGATGCGTGGTGCGGAGAACTCCACCTCCATCTTGTTGATGTTGTTGAGCTGCCATTTGAGGATGTTGATATGCTGCTCGCCCTGGCCGCTGAGGATAGTCTGTTTCAGCTCCTTGGCATATTGTACTATGTATGTCGGATCTTCTGCGGCGGCTTTGTTGAGGAGCTCGCCGAGCTTTTCCTCGTCTTTTTCATCGACCGCCTTGATGGCTGTGCGGAACTTGGCCTGAGGATAGACTATAGGCTCGATAACTATCTCCTCTCCGGGAGCGCAGAGTGTCTGGTTGGACTTGACGCTTTTCAGCTTGACAGTACATCCGATGTCTCCGGCGACCATCTCCGATACTTTCTCTCTCTTCTTTCCGGCCACTGCGAATATCTGTGAGATACGCTCCTTGTTGCCGGTCTCGGGATTGACCAGGTCCATTCCCTCAGTCAGCTTGCCGGACATTACCTTGAAGTATGCAACGTCTCCGAGATGCTGTTCGAGAGCATTTTTGTATATGAAAACGGTGGTTGGACCGTCCACGCTGCAAGGTAAGAATTTGCCGTCTTTTGTAGGCTCTTTGTCTTCTGCCGGAGACGGAGCCACATTGATGGCGAACTCCATCAGTTTCTTCACTCCGATGTCTTTCTTTGCGGAGAGGCAGAATGTAGGCATGATCAGGCCTTTCAGGAAGCCGAGGTTGAGACCTTTCTCAATCTCGCTGCGTGAAAGTTCGCCTGCGTCGAAGTATTTTTCCATAAGTTCCTCGTCGCTCTCTGCCGCCATTTCAGTAAGGGCTGAAAGCACTTCCTCGGCCTTTGCCTTGAACTGCTCGGGAATATCTGACTCTACTCTGGTTCCGTTGTCGTCAGTGAAGGTGTACATCTTCATTGTGAGTACATCTATGAAGCCGTTGAATCCGGCGCCTACTGCCACAGGGAACTGTACGAGGACTATTTTGTTGCCGAACGCTTCCTTGAGCGAGTCGATGGTGCTGTCCCAGCTTGCCTTCTCTGCATCGAGCTGGTTGACCGCCACCACAAGGGGCATTTTATATTCTCCGGCATATCTGGCGAAGATTTCAGTACCTACTTCCACTCCCTGCTGTGCATTTACCAACAGGATGCCTGAGTCGCAGACCTTGAAAGCGGAAATAACACCTCCGATAAAGTCATCGGCACCAGGAGTATCCATTATATTGAACTTGTTGTCCATGAACTCCGTGTAAAGCGGAGTCGAGTAGATGGATCTCTGGTTGATCTGTTCGATTTCGGTGTTGTCGCTGATAGTGTTCTTGGCTTCTACGCTTCCTCTGCGGTCGATTACCTTGCCTTCGAACATCATAGCTTCGGACAAAGTAGTCTTCCCTGACTTAGAGCTTCCCAGAAGCACGACGTTCCTGATGTTTCCGGTCTGGTAGGTTTTCATTTTATCAAAAGTTAATATTGGTTAATAAATTAGTCATTATCTCACAAATTTAAATAATTCGTAAGATAAATGCAAGAAACGAAGAATCTAATTACAGACTAATTACAAAAAAGTCCGTCACGCATTTCGAGCATACGGTCGGACATGGCGGCCAGGTCCCTGTCATGGGTGACTATCACAAAAGTCTGTCCAGAGCGGTCTCTAAGGTCGAAAAACAGCTGGTGAATCTCTTTTTTTGTGCGGCTGTCCAGATTGCCTGACGGTTCGTCGGCGAAGATTACGGACGGATTGTTGACCATGGCGCGGGCAATGGCGACTCTCTGCTGCTCTCCGCCTGACAACTCAGACGGCTTGTGTGATATGCGGTGCCCGAGGCCGAGGCTCTCCAGAAGCTCACATGCCCGTTTTCTGGCGTCTGAGGCGGATGCTTTGGCAATCAGGGCCGGAATCATGACATTTTCGATGGCTGTAAATTCCGGTAGGAGATGGTGGAATTGGAATACGAATCCTATCCTGCGGTTGCGGAAGTCGGCCAGGGCGTTGGAGGACAGGGAGAAGATATCGGTTCCGTCGATAAGTACCTTTCCTGTGTCCGGTCTTGACAGCGATCCTAAAATCTGCAACAGTGTGGACTTGCCGGCGCCGCTGGCTCCGACTATGGATATGACCTCATGGTCCGCGGCCTGGAAGTCAAGACCGCGCAGAACCTTTACCGGGCCGAAGCTTTTAGTGATGTCCGTGGCCTGTATCATGGTCTTTTCTCGTGGTCTGTGTGATGTGCGGACTCGGGTTTTTTCCACATCTTGATCATCTTTGCCCGGAACTCTTCCTCTGCGATGTACATGGCCGCTACTTTCTCAACGGGAAGTATTTTCAGGAATTCATCGAGATACAGCCTTTCGAGCTCGTCATCCTGTGCGCATCCTTCCGTATATTTTATGAGCAGGCGTTTCATCTCCACTTCCGGATAATTCTTCTTGTTCGACAGCTCCTTGATAGCTTTGAAATTGTCCCGTGCGGCCTTACGGGCATCGCATACTGCCTTGTGATATTCGTTGTATACCGGCCAGAATCTGGCGGCCTCTTCCTGGGTGAGGTTCATCCTGGTGGTGAAAAAGCCTATTTTGGCGCTTTCCAGCTGCTCCATATTTTTGGAATCAGGGCCCGGACGGTCCGGTCCGGACGGACGGACGGGCTGGGCTGCGGCATAAGCGCATGTCATGACTGTGAGAGCCGCAGCGGCTGTGACGGAGAGTAAACGTCTCATGGTTCTTTGTATTTTATTCAAGGTTAAGATATTCTATGATTTCTTCTTCTGTAAGCATCGTCTCGATGCTGCCGGCCAGTTCCTCATCGAGGATTACATTTTCCTCAAGGGAATTAATCAAGGCGTTCTCTACGTCTATCTCGTCGGTGTAGGCGTAGATAAAGCTGCTTTCGAGCCAGCCTTCCTCAATCATGGCTGTTATGGGGTCTCCGGATTCCAGGGGGTCGGTGTACAGCAGTCCTGTGACTTTCGAGGCCAGGTATCCGAAGCCTGCGATTATGCCGAACATAAGCGTAAGCATCAGGGCCGGCTTGACTTTCATTGCCATAACGCTCATGCCGGAACGGGAGGTGTGTATTCTCTCGTGGAGTCTGTCTTCCAGCTCGGAGAAGTAACCGTCAGGTACCGTAAACAGTCCGGGGTCTTTTATCTGATTCAAATCACTCATGCTTTTTAGACATTTGAAAACACATATGGATTATTCGCTTCCGTCTAAAAGATGCCGCAGTTTCAGGTATGCCTGATGATACGATGCCTTTACGGAGCCGGTGGTCCTGTCGAGGATTCCGGCTATTTCGGTGAATTTCATGTCTTCGAAATACTTCATGTTGAACACCATTTTCTGTCTCGGCGGCAGTTTGGCAATGGCTCCGTACAGTCTGGCCATGATGTCGTCTCCATGGAAGTAGGGGTCGGCCTTGAGGCTCTCGGTGAGTTCCCTCTCATGTCCGCTCATGGAGAACATTGTCTTAAGTCTCTTGCTTCTGAGGAAGTTTATGGTCTCGTTGGTGGCTATCCGGTAGAGCCATGTATAAAGCCTGGAGTCTTCCCTGAATTCGGGAAGATGCCTCCAGGCTTTTATCAATGTGTTTTGAAGCAGGTCGTCGGCATCATCATGATTAAGGACGGCCCTGCGGATATGCCAGTAAAGACTCCGGGAGTATTTACGCACAAGCAGGTTGAAGGCATAATCCCTTCTGCCCTCATCTTTGAAAGCTTCCAATATCTCCCTGTCGTCCGCCATCTATTTTCTGGAGATGGCCTTGAGAGCCGCCGATACGATGTGAGCCTTGTCGAGCCCGTATTTCTCCATCAGTGCGGCGGGAGTACCGCTTTGTCCGAACATGTCGTCCACGGCTACGAATTCCATGGGACACGGACGTGTACGTATCAGGATTCCGGCGATAAGCTCTCCAAGTCCGCCTGCTATCAGGTGCTCCTCGGCAGTCACTACAGCTCCGGTCTTGGCAGCTGATTCGGCTACGGCCTTGATGTCAAGCGGTTTGATGGTATGGATGTCGATGACTTCCGCTGACACGCCCTGTTTTTCCAACTCTTCAGCGGCGAGCAGAGCTTCCCATACCAGATGTCCTGTCGCAAATATCGAGACATCTTTTCCTTCTACCAGACGCAGAGCCTTGCCTATCTCGAATGTCTGGTTTTCCGGAGTGAAATTAGGTACTGACGGTCTTCCGAATCGCAGGTATACCGGACCGTCGTATTTTGCGGCGGCTATCGTGGCGGCCTTGGTCTGGTTGTAGTCGCAGGGATTGATGACGGTCATGCGGGGAAGCATCCTCATCATGCCTATGTCCTCCATCACCTGATGCGTGGCTCCGTCCTCGCCGAGCGTGATGCCGGCGTGGGATGCGGCTATCTTTACATTGGCGTTGCCGTAGCACACGCACTGCCGTATCTGGTCGTACACTCTTGAGGTTACGAAATTGGCAAATGAGCCGGCGAAGGGAATCTTGCCGCTGAGGGACAGGCCGGCGGCCGCGTCTATCATGTCCGCCTCGGCGATTCCGCACTGGAAGAAGCGGTCCGGATGCTCCTTGGCGAACTGGTCCATCTTGAGTGAGCCTGTGAGGTCGGCGCACAGTCCGACGACTCTCTCGTCCTCGTTG
>DXAW01000040.1 GCA_019116865.1 Candidatus Coprenecus stercoravium
TACTGGGCGCGCTGTACGTCTACAACCTCGTCGACGCCATCGCAGCTCCCGGTGCCAGACGTGTCGTCGTTTACCCGACCTCCCCAGACGGCGCCTCGCTCGCCATGGCGCTCAATCTCACTTTCTGACATATAATATATTAATTTTCAAACCATATGAAACATTTTCTATTAGCGCTACTGTGTACCGTCTGTGCTTTTGCCCTAAACTCTTGCAGCAATGACGAGACTCCGGCTACCGGCGGCATTTATGGTGCCATATCCGATGCGGAGACCAACGAGCCAGTGGCCGGAGCACAGGTACTGCTCTCCCCGGGCAACATAGCGACAGTTACCGGCTATGACGGCAACTACGAATTTCAGGACCTCGAGGCCGGCCAGTACAAGCTGACAGTTTCCGCCTCAGGCTATACCGACAACTCACGGCAGGTCAGCGTCACTGCAGGAGACCGCTTAATCTGCGACATGAAGCTTCAGAAAACAGAGCAGGTGGCGGGGATGGCACTGTCACGCACCACTCTGGATTTCGGGACGCAGTATAACGAGCTGACACTGGACATCAGCAATACCGGCAACTCAGGGAACCTGTCATGGAATATCTCAAACATCACAGTCCCTTGGCTCGACATCACTCCTAAAGAGGGTAATATCGGACAAGGGAAATCCACAAGTATAAAAGTCACCGTAGACCGAGACCTGATCTACAGCGACGTCAACACATCATTCAACGTGGAGGCCGCCGGCGGCTCGCAGGCCGTAAGAGTATCCGTACGCTACGACGACGGCAGCTACAACGAACCTGATCTGGAAGTATCCGTGGACGAGCTTGATTTCGGGCAGTACCTCACCGAACTGTCCTTCGACATCCGCAACAACGGCATAAAGGACGACCTCATCTGGACCATTTCCAACATCACCGAGCCCTGGCTTTCGGCAAGCCCCGACAGCGGCAGTACCGCAGCAGGCAAGTCCACCAGTGTCAAAGTCATAGTGGACCGGAGTCTCATATCAAAAGACGTGAACACTGTATTTACGGTAAATTCCTACGGCGTGTCGAGATCTGTCAACGTAAAAGTACGGCACTATACAGGAGAGGCTCCCAGCATGGAACTGTCCAACAACAAACTGGACTTCGGCGCCACAAAGACCCAGCTGAGCTTCAACATCCTTAACACAGCCCAGACCGCAGACTTGAACTGGGAGACATCCGACGTCCCGGAATGGCTCTCTGTCAACCCATCAAACGGCACCACCAGAGCCGGACGATACACTACAGTTACCGTAACCGTCAACAGAAACCGCATCGACAAGAGCGTGAGTGACGCATTCTACATCAATGCCGGCGGCATAAGGGAAATAGTCATGGTAACCGCAGACTACGTCCCTGCCGGAGGCGGAGGAGGAAACGACGATGATCCTGAAGAGGATTACAGCTCCGCCACAGTACGCTCTGGCGACGAACGTATAAAAGCCGAGATAGTAAGCTGCCGCAGAAACGGAACCACCGTCACATTCAATTACACTCTTCTCAATGCAGGCTGCGGAGAACTGGTATACTTCCATATTCATCAATGTCAAGGATACAATACACCATACACCACTATCACTGACGAGAATTACAACCAATATAAAGACTACACATACAGCTTCAACGGGATAAGAGAAGAAGGTACGGCCGGTCATGCTCTTTCCGCCAGTTTCCCAGAGTATGTAAAAGTGCCAGGATCATTCATTGTCCGAGACGTTGATCCAGACTCCAAATATCTGACTATCACAATAGGTATAAGTGCAGCGCTTATCGAGGAGCCTTTCTCTGACCCTCGTATCTATTTTGAGAACGTACCGATTTACTAATCTTAAATCATCATAAAAACACCAAGTATTATGAAAAAAATTACAATTTTGTTGTCCGCAGTAGCGGCAATGCTGTTCACCTGGTCCTGCCGGGACGAGGAAATAGCGACAACCGGCAACATCTACGGCATCATCTCCGATGCAGAGACAAACGCACCCATAGCAGGTGCTCAGGTAATCCTCTCTCCGGGCAATATCACCACCGTGACCGGCAGTGACGGCAACTATGAGTTCCAGCACATCGAGGAAGGTCAGTACAAGCTCGCAGTATCAGCCTCCGGCTACAACACCAACTCCCGTCTGATTTCCGTCATCGGAGGAGAACGCCTCATCCTCGACATGCAGATGCTTCCTGAAGAGGAAGTCTTCGGTATCGAAGTATCCACTTCCAGACTTGACTTCGAGACCTCTCACGATGCCCTGACATTCAAAATCAAAAATGTCAGCACTTCCGGAAGCATCGACTGGTACATCTCTGACGTGGAGAACTGGCTTACAGTAAGCCCTATGGAGGGAACTACCGCCATGGGTATGACCAGCAGCGTCAAAGTCACTGTTGACCGCTCAAGACTCACCAGCGATGAGACCACCATATTCACCGTCAACGCAGCCGGCGGCTCGGCATCCATCATGGTAATCGTGGACGTCGAGGATCAGAACGGCAACTATCCCGGAAACGATGACGACAATGATGATCCGAACAACAACCCCGGAGGCGGAAATGAGGATGACGAACCCTCGGTCAATGAAGACTACAGCTCCGCCACAGTACGCTCTGGCGACGACCGTATAAAAGCCGAGATAGTAAGCTGCCGCAGAAACGGAACCACCGTCACATTCGAATACACCCTTGTCAATGCTGGCTGTGGTGAACTGAGCTACTTCAATATTAATCCATGTCAAGGGCTCAATTCTCCGTTAACCGTTATCACTGACGAGAACTACAATCAATACAAAGATTACACTTACAGCTTCAACGGGAAAAGAGAAGAAGGAACGGCCGGTCATTCTCTTTCCGCCAGTTTCCCGGAGTATGTGAAAGTTCCCGGCTCATTCACCGTCAAAGATTTTAATCCTGATTCCAAATACCTGACGGTAAGAATGGGTATCGGTGCTGCCCTTATTGAAGTGCCGTTTACTGAGAACCGTATCTATTTTGAGAACGTACCCATTTACTAACCGGCATACATAGAACTTAGACTGTGAATCTTCTAGACATTGGATTGCCGGGGGAAGAATTTCCTCCGGCTTTTTGTCTGCGCCTTAAAGCCGAATACCATCTGGCAGGCCAAACACCAATATCACATGCCGCACCAGGAGACATGACCAGCGCAGTCATCTTCTTCCGTCCCCGTCGATAAAAATCATCCGCAACTCGGCGGAATCTGCCAAAAAT
>DXAW01000041.1 GCA_019116865.1 Candidatus Coprenecus stercoravium
GAATAGGGTTGTTCTTCGTCCTACGGCTCAGAATCTGGATCACCCTCCGGATCTCCTCATCCCTGCCGATGACGGGGTCGAGCTTCCCCTCGCGGGCCCGCTGGTTCAGATTGACCGCGTACCGCTCAAGGAACTCCTTGTTGTTATTGTTCTCTTTGTAATTCATGTTATTCATAACTTTTCTCCTTTTGACTACTTATTACTCAAAAAGCCTGCCGTCAAGATTTTATGCCATTGTGACAGATTTTTATTACATTTGTCTGCTTAAAACCTTTCTAAAATACACGGAAATGAACGGAGCATACAGCACACCCGCCTCTGAGGACGGTCTGTCACTTCCTGTGGCAGAGATGTTCTACTCCATCCAGGGAGAAGGTTACAATACCGGGAAGCCGGCCTACTTTGTCCGCCTCGGGGGCTGCGACGTACACTGTCCGTGGTGCGACTCCAAAAGCACATGGAATCCCAGACTTTATCCGCTCATCGCCATCGAGGACATTCTGAGGGAGATAGCGCTCACTCCGGCCGTCAATGTAGTGGTGACCGGAGGAGAGCCGCTGATGCACCCTCTCGGACATCTGTGCGACGCCCTTAAAGCCAAGGGGCTCAACATCTTTCTTGAGACCTCCGGCACGCATCCGCTCAGCGGGCAGTTCGACTGGATATGCGTTTCTCCGAAAAAGCACCGTCCTCCGCTCGCACAGGTACTGTCAGCCGCCGACGAGATCAAGGTCGTCATAGGCAGCGAGGCCGATCTGCTGTGGGCCGAGAAAAACCGGAAGGGCGTCAACGAGCGGTGCCGTCTCTTCCTGCAGCCGGAATGGGACAGAAGAGACCTTTCGCTGCCACTTATAGCCGAATATGCGAAGAAATACCCCCGCTGGAGAATCTCGCTCCAGACCCACAAATACATGAATATACCTTAATAAATAATAATCAAACCAATACAATTATGCTTTTTAAACACATTATCACGACACTGTGCATCGGATGCATGATTACTCCGGCTCTGGTTGCGAAGAGCAAGAAAGAGACAAAACCGGAAGGATACAAGTTCACAACCGAGATCGAGGTGCCCATCACCTCCATCAAGAACCAGAGCAGCTCAGGCACATGCTGGTGCTTCTCCGCCCTGTCGTTCTTCGAATCTGAAATCCTGAGAAACGGCTACACCGACTCTCTCGATCTTTCAGAGATGTTCATCGTACACAACTCATATCAGGAAAAAGGTGAGAAATTCGTAAGACTCCACGGCGTCCTCAACTTCGGCCAGGGAAGCTCGTTCGGAAACGTACTCTACGGTCTGAAGCACTACGGCATCGTCCCTGAGTGGGAAATGGACGGTCTCAACTACGGCACTGACGTTCACCGTCACAGCGAGCTTGACGGAGTGCTCAGGGCATATCTCGACGTAATCGTCAAAAACCCCAACGGAACCCTCTCCACAGCATGGAAAAACGGCTTCAAAGGCATTCTGGACGCATATCTGGGAGAATGCCCCGAGACTTTCACAGTGAACGGCAAGGAGTACAATCCCCATACCTACATGGAATCTCTCGGCATCAATCTCGACGACTATGTGGACATCACATCCTGGACACACAGACCCTTCTATGAGAAGATGGTAATCGAGGTGCCCGACAACTGGCTCTGGGAGTCATCCATGAATGTTCCCATCGACGACCTCGTGGCCATTATCGACAATGCACTCAAGAACGGATATACCGTAGCATGGGCGTCCGATGTCAGCGAGCGCGGCTTCAACCGTGACGGACTCGGAATCGTTCCCGACTATGACGCACTCGAGATAGAGCTTAAGGAGACCGGTTCCGACCAGGCACGCTGGATCGGCGCCGCCAAGAGCGACCTCTACAAGAAAGCTTTCGAGGCTCCCTGCCCCGAGCTGAAAATCACTCAGGAGATGCGTCAGGAAGCCTATGACAACTACCAGACCACCGATGACCACGGTATGCAGATTTTCGGCATCGCACGTGACCAGAACGGCAATAAATACTACATGGTCAAGAACTCATGGGGTGACGCCGGACAGTACAAAGGTATCTGGTATGTATCCGAGGCCTTCGTAAGATACAAGACCATGGATATCCTGGTGAATAAAAACGCCATCCCCGGAGATATCAGGGCTAAAATGAATTTCTAGCAACTGTCGGCAATGAAAATCAGCAGACTTATATTGCCCCTTCTCATGCTTGCGCCGGCTCTCACGGCGCAGGCCGGGAACGGGCCGTACGACTTCACGATAACAGTGGAGAATCCCGTAACACCTATAAAGAACCAGTACCGCAGCGGCACATGCTGGTGCTTTGCGGCCACCTCGTTCATCGAGTCCGAACTGCTCCGCATGGGCAAGGGCGAGTACGACTTCTCGGAAATGTACACTGTCCGCTGGAACTACTACGAGCGGCTGCAGGACAATTTCCTGCGCCGCGGAAAAGGCAACATTACGGAAGGCAGCATCGCCCACATGGCCATGAATATATTCCGCAAATACGGAATGGTGCCGGAAGAGGCATATCCAGGCATTAATTATGACTCTCCACTGCATGACCACAGCGAGATGACTGTATACATCAAGGCTATCGCCGATGCCTCGGTAGAGCTGGAATACCGCTCTCCTGAATATTTCGAGCTGCAGGACGCACTTTTTGACATCTACATGGGCAGGATGCCGTCCACTTTCGAATACGAAGGCAAGGAGTATACTCCCGAGACCTTCCGTGACATGCTTGGGCTGAATCTCGACGACTACGTGGAACTGACATCTTTCTCACACCATCCGTTCTACGAAAAGGTATCCCTTGAGATTCCGGACAACTGGGACCACGGAACACTTTACAATCTTCCGCTGGATGAGTTCATGGAAGTAATCGACAACGCCCTCACCAAAGGCTATACCGTGTGCTGGGACGGAGACGTATCCGAGAACGGCTATGTATACTACCCCACAGCAGTGGCTATACTGCCGGCCGACCCCAATGTCAGCTTTGAGGACATCATAGACGCCGACACACTCATCCAGGAAGTCGAGTTCGTGGACCAGGACGTGCGTCAGAAAGGATTCGAGACATTCGTCACCACAGACGACCACCTCGAGCACATCACAGGCATGGCCACGGATCCGGAAGGCAATGTATATTACATGACCAAGAACTCATGGGGTGACTCCAACGAGTACGGAGGCTACCACTTCATGTCCGAGAAATACGTCAGAGCCAAGACTGTCAGCATTCTGGTCAACAAGAGCTCAATACCCAAGGACATCCGCAAAAAACTGGGTCTTTAAACATCACACAAGGCAATGAACATAGTACGGCACATACCCAACACCATTACCTGCCTCAATCTCCTTTCAGGAACAGGCGCTGTAATCCACGCATTTCAGGACCGATTCGACATCGCTCTGGGATTCATAATCCTGGCTGCGGTATTCGACTTCCTGGACGGTCTGGCCGCACGAGTGCTTCATGCCTATTCAGACACAGGGAAGGAGCTTGACTCCCTGTCCGACGTTGTCAGTTTCGGAGTGGCCCCTTCCCTTATCCTTTACAATTTTCTTGACGGATTCACGGTCGGCGTGAAGCCGTGGGTCTGTTTCATACCATTGCTGATTGCCGCTTTCTCCGCAGTCAGACTCGCCCGGTTCAACGTGGACACCAGACAGAGCGAGAATTTCATAGGACTGCCGGTCCCGGCCTCAGGTCTTTGCGCCGCCTCGGCAGCCGCCTTCGCAGACCATTATCACACTTTGGCCAACCAACTGGTAGCCAACAACTACGCCATGCCAGCCCTATCCCTCATCCTCTCCATCCTCATGGTATGCAGCCTACCCATGTTCTCCCTTAAGTTCAAGTCACTGAAATGGACTGTCAATACTGAGCGCTACATCTTCCTGTGCACAACAATACCCGTCTCAGTCACGCTCCTGATACTCGGGCTCCACTGGACGGGCATCGTATTCTTTATCTTTGCGTTCTACATCATCTGGAACGCTGCGGCGGCATTATTCAGAAAACTGTCGGACAAGTAGCTCCACAGTCCTGTCCGCATTGTCCCCTTTCGCTCCGAAATAGAACTTTATCTTCGGCTCGGTACCTGACGGACGCACTGTCACGACAGAACCGTCCTCTGCGAAAAACCTTAGCACATTGGATTTCGGAAGACCAGTCTTCTCCGGCTCAAGGTAATCTATCACCTTGACTACCGGTGACTCTCCAAGCCTGGCCGGAGGATTCTCCCGGTAGCTCCGCATCATGGCGGCTATCTGCTGGGTACCGTCCACTCCTTTCTTGGTCAGCGAGACAAGCTTCTCCCGGTAAATACCGAACTCATCATATATCCTGTTAAGCAGACCATACAGAGTAAGTCCCTGATCAGCAGCCCATGCAGCGCACTCGGCCACGAAAGAGCATGTAATCACAGCATCCTTGTCCCTCACAAACTCTCCCACATTGAAACCGTAACTTTCCTCTCCTCCGCAGACAAATGTCCGGCGGCCTTCATTCTCCCTGACTATCTGTGCTATGTATTTGAAACCTGTGAGCACGTCGTACATCTGCACTCCGAAGCGGCCGGCTATGGCCTTGAGCAGCTCAGTGGTCACGATAGTCTTGACACAATAGGTATCCTTGTTCAGCTTCCCAAGCTCCTGCCAGCGGGTCAGGATATAATAAGTAAGCAGAGAAGCGGTCTGATTACCGGTAAGAAGCACCATCTCTCCTTTGTCGTCCCTGACAGCTACTCCCACACGGTCCGCATCAGGGTCCGTGGCCAGAACTATGTCTGCGTCTTTCTTCCGGGCCAGTTCCACCGCCATCTTAAGGGCCGAATGCTCTTCCGGATTAGGAGACACGACTGTCGGGAAATTACCGTCGCTCACCATCTGCTCCGCGACAGGATATATCTCGGTAAAACCTATCCGCCTCAGCGCCATGGGAACCAGACGCACTCCGGTACCGTGCAGAGGAGTATACACCAGTCTGATATCCCTGTGACGGGCTATCGACTCAGGAGACAGCATAAGCGACAGCACCGAGTCAAGATACACATTGTCGGTCTCCTCTCCTATCATCTTGATGTTGGCGGCATTATCCTGTCCGAAACGTACCATTGAAGGATCCGATATCTTATTGACCTCTTCTATCACCGCAGTATCATGAGGAGCGGTAAGCTGCGCACCGTCCTGCCAGTAGGCCTTGTAGCCGTTATATTCCTTGGGATTGTGCGATGCGGTGACCATCACACCTGCATGACAGTGATAGTGTCGGATGGCGAAACTCAGCTCCGGAGTAGGACGTATGTCATCGAACAGATATACCTGAAAGCCGTTGTTGGCAAAAACTTCCGCAGTTATCCGGGCAAACTCCCGGCTGTTGTTCCTCGAATCGAACGACACCGCGACACGTACATCCTCTCCCGGAAAGGCCTTTGCGATATAGTTGGCAAAACCCTGAGTGGCCATCCCCACTGTGTACTTGTTCATACGGTTGGTTCCCACGCCCATAATGCCGCGCAGGCCGCCTGTACCGAACTCCAGGTTACGGTAAAACGCATCTTCAAGTTCCTTTTCGTCTCCGTTAAGGAGAGCCTTGACTTTTTCCCTGGTCTCAGCATCGTATGCCGGTCCGGTCCAGCGCATTGCAGTTTCTCTGTAATTCATCGTAGTCGATATTTGATTATCGATGCAATTTACAAAATTCCCGGCACATTTCCATAAATAATTCCATTCTTCGGATTAATTTTGCAGCATGACAGAGCTGAGTCTGAGAAAATTCATCCTAGAGCACGGGACTGACAGCCCGGAGGAGCTGATGCTGCACAGAGACCGCTGGCCGGACATTGATATGGCAGTAGCTGTCAGATGCATCCGGGGCAGACAGACTGCAAGGCACAAACTGCCGCTATGGTATGACGAGCCCGGGCTGCTCTACCCGCAGTCCCTGTCGCTGGAACAGTGCAGCTCGCAGGCCACTGCCCTCTACAAGCAGAGGTTTGTCCGTACCGGAGACAAGGTCGCCGACCTGACAGGAGGCCTAGGTGTAGATACCTGGAGCCTGTCACAGGTGGCCGCCTCGGCAGATTACTTCGAACGCTCAGAGGAGCTTTGCGAATGCGCCGCACACAATTTCCGGATTCTGGGCAGGGACAATATCACTGTCCGCAACGCACTGACGGACTCCGTCATGCTCGGCGGCATCCCGTCCGACTCGTACAATCTCATCTATATCGACCCGGCCCGAAGAGGTAAGGACGGCGGCAGGGTATATTCCCTCAGGGACTGCGAGCCGGACATCACCGCCCTCCGCCACGAGCTGCTGCGCATCGCCCCGCGCATCCTGCTGAAAGCCTCCCCCATGGCGGACATCCGCATCCTGCTGTCGGAGCTGCCCGAGGCCGCAGAAGTGCGCATTGTCTCCCACAACAATGAATGCAAGGAGGTTCTTGTCCTGATGCAACGGGGTCACAGCGCCTCTCCCGAAGAAATTCCTATTGCCGCAGTGGAAATCCTCGATGACAATGCCGTGCTGACGGCTGAATTCCATTTCACCCTCCGTGAGGAAAGAGAGGCCGCAGCTGAAACGGTTCTTCCCCAGGAAATAAAAGGATACCTTTACGAGCCGTCCACCGCCCTGCTCAAAAGCGGCGCATTCAAACTACCTGCCGTCCGGCACGGTCTGCGGAAAATCTCCGCCTCCACCCACTTCTATGTCGGAAGCTCAGCCATCGAAGGCTTTCCCGGGAAAATACGCAGCATCGTAGATGTACTTCCGTTCAACAAGGCCGCCATAAAAGACTTCAAGAGCAAATATCCCTCATGCTCCGTCACGGCCAGGAACTTTCCCATGACCTCCGAAGCCCTGCGCAAACGCCTCGGTGCTACCGAAAGTGACAGTCTGCGTGTCCTGGCCACCACCGCCTCCGACGGTTCCAGGCTTCTCATCGTCTCCAAACCCATCCATTAACGGTCACAGAGCCGCATACATGCTCTGAAAAGTACGTGCCTACGGCACTATCCCTCCCACCGCTGCGCGGCGGTCCCCTCCCGTTCACGAAATCACGGGCGATTACGCTTTTCAGAGCGTGTATACGGCTCTATTCTAGAAATTTAGAAGAACTTCGGATTGAAGTTGACCAAATATAGCTTTTCGGTAGCCCTGGTAATAGCGGTATAGAGCCACTTGAGGTCTTCCAGAGACAGTTCGTCCTGCCAGAAGGCATTGTCCACGAAGACGCACTTCCACTGTCCGCCCTGCGACTTATGACAGGTAATAGCCGCCGAGTACTTAATCTGCAGGGCATTGTAATAAGGATCCTCACGCACGGCGGCGTTACGTTTGCGTTTCTGGGAGATATTGTCGTAATCGGCATAGACGCCTTCGTACAGGGCCGTCTGTTGTTCCGGAGACAGGGAGGCCGTCTCCGAGGCCAGTGTGTCCAGAATGACCTTGGCCGTTATCTCAACATCTCCGTAATCCGGGAAAGCCAGCACCGCCTCGGCGAAATGCAGTCCGTAACGTTCCTCATAATGCGATATTCTCACAAGCTCGGCTATGTCCCCGTTGGCTATGAAATCCAGCTCCTCTATCTGCTCCAGAAACTGATAGCAGTTCTTGACCACCATCAGGCGGTCTCCCCGTGAAAGAGTCTCCTCCCTTGAAAGCACTGTCCCCCGGATGCCCTGATTGTAGCGGTTGGCCCGTTTGTTGGAACGGCACAGCACTACGGTCTCGTCTATGCCGTAACGGCTTATGGCATCATCAAGGGCTTCGATAAGGTCTCCGCCGCCGATGCGCTCCACATCCGGGAATCCGTCGGTTTCCAGCTTCGGAAAAGCATCATACTCCCCTGTGACCACAGCGTGGCGCACAATCGTGGCGTTGAAAAGAATACCGGATGTATCCGCCTGCCGCACTACCTTGTCCAGCAGCACATAGTCCACATGCCCGTACATACCCACATACGAAGGGTCAAGAGCAGGACTGCGTTCCAGACCCACCGGCGGAAGCTGCGCATTGTCTCCCACCAGCACAAGCCGGTTGCCCTCACCCTGCCGAACATAATCTATCAGGTCCTCCAGAAGATTGCCGCTGCCGAAAAGAGAACCGGACGAGTCTATGGTAATCAGCGATGCCTCGTCCACTATATAGCACGTCCCCTTGTCCTTGTTGAAGTCCAGCACGAACCTGCCGCCTCCGGCATCCATCGATTTCTGACGGTATATCTGCTTGTGTATAGTATATGCCTTCTCTCCCGTATAACCGGACAGCACCTTAGCCGCCCTACCCGTAGGCGCCATAAGACGGTAACGCATCCCGCAGGCCTTCATGGCCCTGACAGCAGCGCCTATCGCCTCCGTCTTTCCCGTTCCGGCATAGCCGTTGACCATCAGTATCTCTCCCTGAACGCAGAGAAAAGAAGCCAGAGTCTCGAACAGGCACTGCTGCCCGTCCGTCGGCTCATAGGGAAACATTTCCCGAATCTTCCCAAGCAGATACCCGGCGACAGCCATATGCTACACTTTCTTGAAGATAAAGAAAAGCATCAGAAGAGTATAGATTTCAAGACGGCCGAGAAGCATCTCAATACTCATAATCAATTTGGCAAACGGAGAGAAATGCGAGAAATTGCCCATAGAGCCGCTGGCACCCAAACCCGGGCCGACATTGCCCAGGGATGTCATGGATGCTGCGAATGCCTCTTCGAAATCAGGTTCCGTGATGCCTATGA
Source organism: Candidatus Coprenecus stercoravium (assembly GCA_019116865.1). Taxonomy (GTDB): domain Bacteria; phylum Bacteroidota; class Bacteroidia; order Bacteroidales; family UBA932; genus Coprenecus; species Coprenecus stercoravium. The sequence goes on from DXAW01000041.1 coordinate 8,746, forward strand.
GCATGGAGCCTATCACCAATATGATAGTAAAGGCACCTATATACAACACAGCCGCCTTTGTCACCGAAGGGTCTATGGTATTGTCTCCAACCTTCACAGGTATTACGGCATTGGGATGAAGTTGTTTGAATATGTTATTTTTCAGCACCTTATAAAAAATCCACATACGGTCGGCCTTGATACCGCCGCAGGTCGAGCCGCTGCATCCTCCGTGATACATGGCGAAAAGCAACAGGAAAATCGAGAAAAGGGGCCATACCGAAGTGTCGGCGGTGGCAAACCCGGTCGAACTGACTATGGATGAGAACTGGAAGAATGACAGACGCATAGCCTCCCCGTAAGTAGCCGCCTGGCCGCTCACTTTCAAATCAAGTCCGATGAGAAGCGACATCACGATACAGAATCCCATAAAGTACCTGAACACAGGAGATTTAAGCAATGCCGCCGAACGTTTTACGAAAAAGGCATAGACCATGCCGAAGTGCAGGGTCGAAATATACATGGCCACTATGCAGACTATCTCTATGGGCAGAGAATCGTAATACATAATCGACAGGTTCCTGGTACTGAAACCGCCGGTGGACACTATGCTCATAGCATGGTTGACGGCATCGAAAAAAGACATCCCGGCCAGCATCAACGCTATCAGCGTAACCACCGTAATGCCCACATATGTGGTGGCTATCACCTTGACAGTCTCTTTGGAACGGTAGCGGTAATTGTCCTTGGACAGAGACGATATTTCGATTCTTGATATCCTCATGCGGAACATACTCATGGACGGAAGGACCAGAAGCATAAAGACCATCACTCCCATACCTCCGATGAAATGAGTGGATGAGCGCCAGAAAAGCAGTCCCTTGGGAAGAACTTCCACATCAGTCAATATCGTACCTCCGGTCGTAGTATATCCCGATACGGACTCAAACCACGCATTGGAAAGCGTGAACTCGCCTCCCCACATGACATAGGGCAGCATACCGAAGATACAGCAGAGTATCCAGGAAAACACAGTGATGGCAAAACCTTCCCGAAGATTGATATCATCCTCGCCTCTCACGAATATCAGAGGGAAGCATCCCACCATGGCCGTAATCAGCGCACTCAGCAGCAGCGGTGAGAACGAGGAATCAAATCCGTTGAGCGCAGACACCGCCAGGGATATGAACATAAACATGGCGTTGAAAAGCAACGCTATGCCTATATATCTTGCTACCAGCTTGATGTTCATGACTTTTTATGGGATTTGTTCTCGTCTATTATCTCTTTAATGTCCTCATTCATGGACTGGATCTGGTCTCCACCGTAATCAAAGCTGACACTATAAGGCTTTCCGCTGCGGCGGTAATCCCTAAGTCCGCCGGACATCCTAACTACAGGACGCACCAGGTAGTGTACCAGAAAATAGTTGAAAAGAACCACCAGCACGATACTGGCCGCATTGGCCACCACTCCGGGCATAATGGAGCGGTAGTAACTGTCCTGCAGGCTGTCGTAACTGTCTGTCAGCGCCGCCTGCGAACTGTCTGAAAGGCGCTGCAGGTACGTACGGAACTTCTCATAGACCTTCTGAAGACGGTTGAAATACCAGTCAGTCCTCTCTTCCTGCGATTTAAGCCACACAGCCCCCACCTCCAGAGAGACCTGCATATAAGCCGAATAGGCATAACGCACGGAGTCGGCCATCCGCCTCTCCTCATCAGAAGATATCACCGAATACAGCTTGTCTATCCCTGACTCGAACTCTTCGGCCGGAATCACGTCCGGCTGAGCCGGCAGCCCTTCCTCGCCTATCTGGCGGAATAAATCCGAATGGTACCTGTCACAGGCATTTATCAGGTTGCGTGTCAGGTCCACACTGAGTATGCTGTTGGATATCAAGTCCGAGATATAACGGCTCATACGGCCGAACTCAAAAAAGGCCATGACGCCGGAAAGAAGCAGCATCAGCCCCACGACCATCGAGGCAAGATATATCTTGCTCCTGACACCCAGCTTGATTTTCTTAAATTTAGACATAGGCTATAGTCTTGAAAGGCCAAATATAAATAAAAAATTCCGGTTGACGGGAAGTCAGCCGGAATTATAAGCTGATTTGACGGGCTTACCTGCCTGCGATGTAGCGGGCCATCTCAAGCACCTTGTTGGAGTAACCCCACTCGTTGTCGTA
>DXAW01000042.1 GCA_019116865.1 Candidatus Coprenecus stercoravium
CTTGCGGCCTCATGCCTCATGGCGTCGGCGAAGGCTCCGAAAGACTGGCCGAGAGTCATGGGCACTGCGTCCTGCAGCTGGGTACGGCCCTTCTTGATGATGTTGGCGAACTCTTTCTTCTTGTCGTCGAAGGCCTTGATCAGCTCTTTCAGGCTGGCCTGTACGCTTTCGTTGATGAAATACAGGCCGAGGTGCATGGCGCTGGGGTATGCGTCGTTGGTAGACTGAGCCATGTTGACATGGTCATTGGGATGGCAGTACTGGTACTCGCCTCTCTTATGTCCCATGATTTCGAGGGCGCGGTTGGCGATTACCTCGTTGGCGTTCATGTTCATGCTGGTGCCGGCGCCTCCCTGCATCATGTCGATGGGGAAGAACTCCAGGTGCTTTCCGTCAATCAGCTCCTGGCATGCCTGTGAGACGGCATTGCATACCTCATCGGATACGAGTCCGAGCTTGTGGTTGGCCTTGATGGCCGCCATCTTCACGATGCCGAATGCCTTGATGAACTCGGGATAGTCGCACAGGTGGTAATTGCTGATGTCAAAGTTCTCAATGCACCTGAGTGTCTGGATTCCGAAAAGAGCCTCCTGGGGTACTTCTTTGTATCCGAGCAAGTCATGCTCAGTACGGGTCTTGCCGGATACGGGGAATTTAAACTGTATCATTTTTCTATATTTAAAAATTATAAAAAGAATTTGTCTACTTTGTCCACGGCGTCAGGGTTGGCGAAGACCACCACCTGGTCGTATGGCCGTATGGTGCTTTCCCTGTCGGCGATAAAGCTCTCATTGCCCCTGACATATCCTCCGATGATGGCGTCGTCGGGGAAATGAAGGTCTTTGAGCTTGCCCGTGGTTATTTTGCTGTTGGTGTTTACGATGAACTCAAGCATCACCGCATCGGTTCCGTTGAGGACCTTGATGGAGCGTACCTTGTTGGACAGCGTAAAGCGGAATATTTTGCCGGCTGTGATGAGTTTCTTGTTGATTACGGAGTCCACTCCCATCTCCTCGGCCAGTTTGATATATTCGAAATTCTCCACCTCTGCTATCACTTTCGATATGCCCATTCTCTTGGCTACTACGCAGGAGAGAATATTGGTCTCGGAGCTGCTGGTCACGGCGACGAACGCCTCCATGTCTTTCAGCCCTTCTTCGAGAAGCAGGTCGGAATTACGGCCGTCGCCATTGATGACAAGTGTCTTGTTCAGTGCCTCAGACAGATGCTCGCATTTTGCCGGATTGAGTTCTATCAGCTTGATATTCTCGGCTTGACGCTCCATGGCTTTTGCCACCATCTCACCGATACGGCCTCCGCCCAGAATCATGAGGTTCTTAATGGCTACCTTTGACTTTCCGGAGAGAGAAAGAGCCTGTTCCATTCCCTCTTTTTTCGATACCAGATAGACTATGTCTCCCAGTTTGAATCTGGTGGCGCTTCTCGGAATGATGGTCTTGTTGCCTCTTGAAATTGCCACGGTGCGGAAAAGATTCTGAGTGCTCTCGCGCAGCTCGGCCACTGTCCTGTCCACCATAGGAGAGCAGCTTTCCAGTTTGTATACTATCAGCTGGAGCTTGCCGTGAGAGTAGCTCATGAACTCAGAGGCGGTATTCTGCTTCAGAAGATTGACTATCTCGGTGGCGGCTATTTTCTCCGGATAGAACAATGAGTCTATGCCGAGATCCGTGAATAATATGCGGTTCTCGTTCTTCTGGTATTCCTCATTGTTGATACGGGCAGTTACTTTCTTGGCTCCCAGCTTCTTGGCCAGTACCGCCGAGACTATGTTGATGTCCTGTTCCGCATCAGGATTGACGGCGATGAAAAGATCCGCATTCTGGACTCCCGCCTTGACAAGCGTATCTATGGAAGACGATACGCCCTCCACCGTCACTATGTCGGACTCGCTGCTGATTTTCTCCAGATTCTCCTCATTCTGGCTTATGACAGTGATTTCATGGAACTCCATGCTCAGCATCTTTGCCAGATGACTGCCTATCTCTCCCGCTCCGGCTACAATTATTCTCATGAAATATGTTTATCTGTCTCTTCTGATACGTATGACATTCCTGACGAGATTGTAGAGAATGCCGAATGTCCTGTTATGCGACGCAACGGCCCTGCAGCCCATGTCCAGAAGGTTGGACGGAGAGATGAATTCCCATACGCACCGCAGTTTGTACATCACCATTATCTCCTGATGGTCTATGCGGGAGGACAGCATCCTCCGGCAATACTGCAGCTCCTGCAGATTGCGTATGTCCCGGTAGTCTGTGACTCTGTTACTCTTTTCCATCTTTTTTCTTGTCGTCAAAAAACATCCGTAAGAACATTCTGAGCGGACTGTTTATCATGAATCTGTCTCTGAACAGGATGAGCATAATGATAGACAGTATGAAAATGCCGGCTGTGATGAGCAGCCCGAAAGTCTTGTCACCCAGCATGGAACCTATCCATGAGCTGAGCGCGGCGGCTGAAAATCCCAGAGCGATGCCCACAAGAATAAACAGCAGGAAGAAAAATATAATCCTGCTGAAAATCTTGGCTAAGTTCTCTGCAAGCGCCAGTTTGATCTCATCTATCCTCAAGTCGATGTAGCACTTGATGGAGGAGAAGAGATCGCCCAGGGGGTTGTTGGAGTTCTGATCGGCCATTACTCTGCTGCTTCCTGTTCTGCCTGAGGTGCTGTTTCAGGTGTCCTGAGGCTGTTGATACGGTCTTTCAGGCCCTGGTACTCCTTGTCGAAAGTGTCTTTAATCTTCCTGCGTGTCTCGTCGCCTGAGTCAGGAGCGAAAAGGATGGCCACGGCAGCGCCTACAAGCATACCGCCGATGAATGTAAACAGATTGTCAGCTTTCATAACTAATAAAATTTTGAATAATTACAAAAATAGCAAATTAATTCTATATTTGTCTCCACAAAATGAAAAAGATGACCAAATTGTATAAATTGCGAAAGATTGTAATATTTCCCGTCGTTTTTATCCTGGGACAACTGCTGCTCTCCTGTTCTGCCGGATATGGAGATGCAGAGCCTGGCCAGCAGATGAATGCGGACCGTACTGTGCTGATATACATGGCGGCTGACAACTCCTTGGCATCCAATGCCAGGCGTAATCTGGACGAAATGCGGAGGGGAGACATCCCGTATTATTTCTCGGAAGGCAGCGGCAATGTCCTGCTGGTATATGCCGATATAAGCGGAGAAAAGCCCAGATTGATGCGTCTTAGCAAAGACCGTTTCGGCACTGTGAATACGGAGACTCTTGTTGAATATGAGGATCATAATTCCTGCTCCGACTCGGTCATGAGGTCTGTGCTTTCCTATGCGGCGGCTCTTTTCCCCGCTCAGGAGAACGGCCTGGTGCTGTGGTCACACGGTACCGGCTGGCTGCCTGCGGGATATTACAGCAATCCCGTGGACGGGAATGGAAACGCATTGCAGGCTTTATCCGTGGACAAGGACCCGTATGCCGGATATGTCAAGTCGTTCGGAGCCGACGGGACGTTTGAAATGGACATAAAGACCTTGGCGGAGACCCTTCCCGTGCATTATTCATACATCCTGTTTGACGCCTGTCTTATGGGAGGCGTGGAGGTGGCTTATGAGCTGAAGGATCATTGCGATTATATCGTGGCCTCCGCAGCCGAGATTCTGGCCGGAGGATTCCCTTATGAGAAAATAATCCCTATGCTGTTCGAAGGAAGGAACGGTCTTGAGTCAGCGTGCTGGGAGTTCTATCAGCGTTATGCTGAAGACGGTGCGACAGTCGCCCTGATTGAGACGTCCAAGCTCAATGCTCTGGCGGAGTCATGTCTGGACATATTCCTTTCCGGAGGCAGAGTGGCAATCAGGAGTCTGGACATGGATTCTCTCCAGGGATATTTCAGAATGGACCGTCATTGGTTCTATGATCTTGGAGACCTGATGTCAAGGATATCTCCTGCGGATACGGCCGAAGGCCAGACGAGAAATCTTTACGATGTGTTTGAGAAGGCCCTTGGCGATGCCGTGATATGTAAGTGGAGCACGGATGAGTTCGTTCTCGGAGGGTATCCCCAGTTCTCCATAAAAAAGTTTTCGGGACTCAGTACTTACGTTCCGAATCCCGAAAATCCTGTGCTTGATGAGTATTACAAGACCTTGGCCTGGAATAAGGCCGTAATGATGGTCGAGTAATTACTTCTTTTCCCCGAAGAATCTCTTGTAGAGGCCCTCGAATGCCTGGCCGTGACGGGCCTCGTCCTTGCACATCTCGTGCACTGTGTCATGAATGGCGTCGAGGTTGAGCTGTTTGGCTTTTGTGGCTATGCGCTTCTTGTCGGCGCAGGCGTCGGCCTCTGCGTGCATTCTCTTCTCGAGGTTGGTCTTGGTGTCCCATACGACTTCTCCGAGCAGCTCTGCGAATCTGGCGGCGTGGTCGGCCTCCTCGTAAGCGATACGGCGATAAGCCTCGGCAATCTCGGGATAGCCTTCCCTGTCAGCCTGACGGCTCATGGCGATATACATACCTACTTCGGAGCATTCACCTGCAAAGTGTGTCTGCAGGCCTTCCCATATTTCCTGATCGCAGCCTTTGGCTACTCCGAGAGTGTGGCCGTCGGCCCATGAGATTTCATTGGCTTCTTCTTTAATCTCTACAAATTTGCTTGCGGGAGCCTTGCAGAGAGGACATTTCTCAGGAGGATTGTCTCCTGTGTGCACATAACCGCATACTGTGCATCTCCATTTCTTTTCCATAATAAATAGTGTTGTAGAAAAACAATACTGCAAGGTACAAAATTTTTGCCAAAGAATAAAAAATATCTACTTTTGCAGCCTCAAAAAGGGTTTCCTTTTTGGTGCAATGGGGTCCGGAAAGCCCGGACTGAGTAACACATTTTAATTAATATCATGAAACACATTACATTACACGGTACTGCCAGGACCAAGGGCAGCAAGTCGCTCACCAAGAGCATCCGCAGAGAGGGTCATGTGCCCTGCAACCTCTACGGTAACGGAATAGAGAACATCCTTTTCTCAGTGGACGCAAGAGACCTGAAGGCTCTGACCCATACTCCCAACAGCTACATCGTGGATCTGGACATCGACGGCAAGACCTATCTCGCAGTCATGCACGAACTTCAGTTCCATCCTGTTACTGACAACACTATCCATGTTGACTTTCTGGCCGTTTCTGCTGACAAGCCTGTCACCATCGATGTGCCTCTCAATATCTTCGGTAACTGTGCCGGAGTGAAGGCCGGCGGTAAGCTCCTCATCGAGGCCCGCAAGCTCAAGGTGAACGGTCTTCCTGACCAGATACCTGATGTTCTGGATATAGACATCACCAATCTTAAACTCGGCAAGCAGATTGTGGCCGGCGACCTCTCTTATGAGGGAGTCCGCATCGTAAGCCCCAAGACTACAGGTGTCTGCACAGTTAAGCATACACGTGCGGCCATGGCTGCCGCAGATGAGGAGGAGGCTCCTGCAGCAGAGGCAGCAGCACCTGCTACCGAGGCTTAATCCGACTACTTATGACTTATCTCATAGTAGGACTTGGAAACATAGGGTACGAATACGAAGGTACCCGCCACAATATGGGATTTTCGGTATTGGACACCTGGGCTCAGGCGTCCAATACTCTTTTTACGACGGTACGTTACGGGGACATGGCGGAAATCCGTCTCAAGGGGCGTACCTTTGTCCTTCTGAAACCTTCCACGTACATGAACCTGAGCGGCAAGGCTGTGGCCTACTGGCTGGATAAAAAGAATATCCCGGTGGAGAATCTGCTGGTCATAGCCGACGACATGAATCTGCCGTTCGGTACCATGCGTATGCGCAAGGGCGGAAGTGCGGGCGGTCACAACGGTCTGGCCAATATAGCGGAGATGTTGGGGACGCAGGACTATCCGCGTCTGCGTGTAGGCATAGGCTCGCATGTAGGGCGCGGCCCGCAGGTCGATTTCGTGTTGGGAAAGTGGGATGCCGAGGAGGAAAAGCAGCTTCCCGAGATAAGGGATAGGGCTGTGGAGGCCGTCAAGTCATTCGGGCTGGCCGGTATAGAGCGGACCATGACCCAGTTCAATCGACAATAAATACTTCCTCGTCCTTTTCGTGGAAATAGTACTGCTCCCGGGCGAATTTTTCTATGGAGTCCCGGTTGGAGGTCAGTTCGTTCAGTTTCTCGTCAAGGGCTCTTATGCCTCTTTGGTACTGGCGCATCACCTTTTCCTGCCTAAGTACTTCGAAATAGTCCCCTGCCCAGCGTATAAGGTTGTTGCGGTCCACGAACGTGATGAGGACCACAAACAGAAAGGTCACGATGAAATATTTGTTTGTAATGACCCTGAGGAACTTGTTTCTCGGTTTCTTGTCTGGCATAACGGTGCAAAGTTATCATTAATATCACTATATTTGAAAAATTTTTGAGAGGCGATGATAAAAAATTTCCTCCGGGCTGAGCCGGGTCTAAAGGAATCCTGGATAATTCTCCTGCTGCTGACGGCAGGGCAGGCCGCACTCTCGTTTGCAGCCGGACTGCCTATGATTCTGACCTATGTGCTTGCCTACATCCCCTCGCTTGCATATGTTTACTGGCTGGGAGCCCGGAACCGCGCATCCGTTACCCGGCGGCAGGCCCCTCAGGAGCCGCGCGTATTGCTGGCTGCAGTGCCTGTGGCGGTGCTGGTGGAGCTGGCATTCATCATATTGATATCGGCTCTGACTTCATGGATGAAGACTCCGCAGTGGTATGACGACATGCTGCTGAGAATGTATACCGATGAGCTTCTGCCTACGGCCGTGACTGTATGTGCTGCGGCACCTGTTTTAGAGGAGCTGCTTTTCCGCAGGATTATCCTCCGGGGACTGGTGCGGAGGATGCCGGAATGGAAGGCCGTAGCATGGTCTTCGCTGCTGTTTGCCGTCGCCCACCTTAACCCATGGCAGGCTGTTCCCGCATTTGCCATGGGCTGTCTTTTCGGCTGGATCTATGTCAGGACAGGACGCTGGTGGAGCGTAGTGCTGATGCATGCTGTCAACAACGCCTTGACAGTGCTCGTGGTGGCCTTGTCCGGTCCAGACGCCGCACTTGCTCCGCTGGACCGGCTTCTCGGCCCTGACCTGTATTACATTTTGCTGACCGTTTCTGCGGTGGTGTCTGTATTCGGGCTGTGGCTGATACGTAGAATCACTTCTGGAACAAATAAAACCAACATACAATGAAAAAAGCGATATATCCCTTAAAGTTCGTGCCCGAGCCCAAGGAGAGGGTCTGGGGCGGTCATCGTTTAGCCACTCAGTTCAACAAGCCGTTCGATCCGGAGAAAGTGATAGGCGAGAGCTGGGAGATTTCTGGTTTTGAGGAGGACAGCTCCATGATAGCCGGAGGCTGGCTGGACGGCAATCCGCTCTTCGATGTCATCGAAACCTATATGGACGAGATTGTCGGAGATGACAACTACAAGCGTTTCGGCAATGAGTTCCCGATACTGGTCAAGCTGCTTGATATCTCGGACAGACTGTCGGTGCAGGTGCATCCTGATGACGAGACGGCTTTTGACAGGCACAATTCCTATGGCAAGACAGAGGCCTGGTATGTCCTCGATGCCGATCCCGATGCCAGGATCTATATGGGATTCAACAAGGATATGGATGTGCGCGAGTTTCTTGACCGCTGTGCCGCCGGTACTCTGGAAGAGGTGCTGAATGTCGTGACTCCGCACAAGGGCGATTTCTTTTTCATAGAGGCCGGCACTGTGCATTCGGCCGGAGGCGGCCTGGCGATAGCCGAGATACAGCAGCTTTCCGACGTGACTTACCGTATTTATGACTGGGGCCGGGAGAACAATCCGGCGACGGCCCGTCAGATGCACGTGGACCAGGCTCTGAGCTGTATCAATTACAGAAAATATGACGGCAGCGCATTTGTGCCCGCCGGCGGAGACGCACCGTCCAAACGTCTGGTGACAAGCAAGTATTTTATAGCCAATGAGCTTAATCTCAGCGCTCCAGTGCGTATCTGGCCGGACCGTTACGAGAGTTTTATCCTCTATTCCTGTCTGGAGGGCGAGGCTTCGCTTACACCGTCAGACAGCAAGGAGAATTACACATTGCTGCGCGGAGAGTGGATACTGGTACCGGCGGCAATGTCTGAATTCGTACTGGCTCCTTCAGTGCCGGGAACCAAGCTCATGGAAGTCTATATAGGCAAGGCGGAGGAGAAGGACGATTATATAAAGGAGTAGTCTATGGAAGCGCAGGTTCGTCTGGATAAATACCTGTGGGCGATAAGAGTCTACAAGACACGGACAGAGGCCGCCGATGCCTGCCGCAGCGGTAAGGTGTCGGTCAACGGGACGGAGTCAAAGGCGTCCAGGGATATCAAGGCCGGGGATGTGGTGTCTGTCCGCAAAGGAAGCGTGCATTTCCAGTACAAGGTAATATTGCCCGTAGGCAACCGTGTCGGAGCCAAGCTGGTGCCTGAGTTTGCGGAGGATATCACTCCTCAGGAGGAGCTGGACAAGCTCAACGCTCCGTTCGAGACAATATACATCCGGCGCGACAGAGGCACAGGCCGTCCCACCAAAAAGGAGAGGCGCGACCTCGACCGCCTCATGGACGACCTGTTCTGAGGAACGTTTCATGACAAAAGGAATACTCTGAAAAGCGTAATCGCCCGTGATTCCGTGAACAGGAGGAAGCAGTGGGAGGGATAGCGCCGCAGGCGCGTACTTTTCTATTCCTTTTGTCGTTGTGGCGGGTGGATTATTCGTAGAGCGGGGTGAGGTCGGGGGATTCGTAGGTGGCGTGGGAGATGGCCTTGTGCCCTTTGTGATTGTAGTAGAACTGGTCGATACCGAATATCTGTGCTCCTTCAATATCGTTTACAGGGTCGTCCCCGATCATGAGGGCGGCCCTTTTCGCTTCTCTCCATCTGTCTCCGTCCGTACGTTTTATGCCGGACAGGGTCTCCAATGCATATGCGAAGATGCCCGGCCTGGGCTTGAGGCAGCCGGCCTCCTCAGATACAACGACGGTGGAGAAATATTCCGAGATGCCGGCTCCATGCAGTTTGCGGTACTGCACTTCCCGGAAACCGTTGCTGAGGACTGCCATTTTGCCTCCGGCCGAGCGTATGGCCTCAAGCATTTCCCTTGCTCCGGGCATCAGCCTGTTCTCGCAGACCATCTGCTCGAGATAGTCTGCCCCGAATTGCCGTGCCATGGCCTCGTCCTCCACTCCGTACCATCGGAATGCCTCGTAGAACCTCTTCCACCGCAGGTCCTCCTTGGTCATCTCTCCCTTTTCATACATGGCCCAGAGCCGGTGGTTGAGCGCATCGTAGCGCATAAAGAAACGGTGCAGGGAATCTTCCCCACACCCTTCTTTTTCCTGTATGGCCTTTAGAAGTACCGGATTGCGGGAGACGAGCAGACCGATAGCGTGTTCGGAGTTGCTGTCGAAGTCCCAAAGAGTCCGGTCCAGGTCTATCAGGTAGTATCTGTATGGCCTGATGGTCATTATCTGCAATAGTAGTCGATCATGCGGCTGATGGCTCTCCGGCATACGGGACAGAAGTCTCCGGCCGTATTGGTCCTCATACGGCAGTTGTCACGGGAGCGGTAGACGCCTTTGGCCATGTATCCGCCTCCTTCATGCAGGCCGACGCTTTCCTTGTCCCATTCTCCTGAGTCGATCATATCCTTCCATTTGCGGCTGAAATCCACTAAGGTGGTTATGTTCGGCTCCCATGGCTCGACGCTCAGATTGTAGAATTCGTCGAATGCGACTTCAGAATCGAAATACTCGTCTCCAAGTCCGGCGAAGCTGTGTCCGAACTCATGGATGAAGACTTCCTTCGAGAACTTGTGGTCGGAGGTGCCGAGGGCGTAGGAGTTGTATATGCCTCCTCCTCCGTATTTGCTGTCATTGGCTATGATGACGAAAGCGTCAAACGGGGCGCCGGACAGATGGTCGGCTATGCTTCTGTAGTCCGATACGGTGAGGTACCTGTCCATATAGAATGTATAGAAATTGGAGTTCAGGGCTGTCTTTTTCCAGATTCCCTGATGCGGGATGTCCGTTCCGCTGTCCTCGGATATCACGTCCAGAGCCGAGACATTAAAGTCGCCCTTGCGGGAGCGGTAAGGCTCCATAGAGAAAAGATAGTCCATGAAACGGCGGCAGTCGTCGTGGAACTTGTCCATTTCCTCAGCTGTATATCCTTCGGCCACAAACAACAGGTCTACCTTGCGGCTCATGTCGCCGGATGTAAGGAGCGGGGTGATGACCGATTCGGTTCCTGGCTCCGGACTTATGAGTGCGTCGTCCGGATCGACGGCACACGAGAATAATTGTCTGAACTCTCCGGTGGACTTAACCCTTTCCGACAGCGTGACGGTGATTTCCCGTCTCGGGAACGGCATCCATACGGTCTGGGTAAAGGCTTTCTGTACGTGCATGGCCTCGGGAGTGGATCTCCATTCAAGAAAAAGAGTGGAGAATCCTTTCGAATATATAAGCGTGTCTCCGGCCCATGCCTCGAACATATATTCACCGTACCGGAACGGGTCGATAAGCGACTCGTGAGAGCCGGCCCACCGGCATTCTTTTTTCAGTCCGGCCAGAAATGCCTCCTGGCGTTCCGCATCTCCGGCCAGAATGAAATCCAGCCTGAGACGGTCAGAAGTGAAATATGTGTCGTAATCAACCTTTGCCGTGTCAGCAATGGCTGTAGCGGCCGTTATGGCTGCGAATATGAGGGTCAGCGCCAGTTTTCTCATATGCTGTTATCTTCCGGTATAGTTGAACGGGGTGAGTCTGCGGAGCTCGTCCTTGACCTGCTCCGATATGTTCAGAGAGTCGATGAACTCACGAATGGTCCTGTCCGAGACGGCCTGGCCGGTACGGGTCAGGGCTTTGAGAGTCTCGTAGGGATTGGGGTATCCCTCGCGGCGGAGTATGGTCTGGATGCCCTCGGCTACTACCTCCCAGTTGTCCGACAGGTCACGCTCGATGGCCTCATGGTTGAGAATCAGCTTGTCAAGGCCTTTCTTCAGGGATTTGAAGGCTATTATGGTGTGTGCGATGGGGACACCTACGTTGCGGAGAGTTGTGGAATCTGTCAGGTCTCTCTGCAGCCGGGAGACGGGCAGCTTCGATGCAAGGAACTCGCATACGGCGTTGGCCATCATCAGATTGCCTTCTGCATTCTCAAAGTCGATGGGGTTGACTTTATGGGGCATGGCTGACGAACCGACTTCGCCTTCCTTGATTTTCTGCTTGAAATACTCCATGGATATGTAGGTCCACATGTCGCGGCACAGGTCCACGAGGATATTGTTAATCCTTTTCATGGCGTCGAACAGAGCCGCCGTATTGTCGTAATGCTCTATCTGAGTAGTCGGATATGAGCGTTTCAGGCCCAGACGGTCCTCCACAAAGTCTACTGCGAAAGCGTTCCAGTCTATGTCGGGATAAGCTGCGAAATGGGCGTTGAAATTGCCGGTGGCTCCTCCGAACTTGGCAGAGAACGGTACGGCCAGGAGCATCTTCTGCTGCTCGCGTAATCTGGCTGTGAATACCGCTATCTCCTTTCCGAGGCGTGTCGGAGATGCCGGCTGACCGTGGGTGTGGGCCAGCATGGGGATGTCTTTCCACTCATCGGCCATGCCGTCCAAGGTGTTGAGTACCTCGTAAAGCTGTGGCAGGTAGACATCCTGAATACCTTCCATCAGACTGAGAGGAACTGCGGTGTTGTTTATATCCTGCGATGTAAGGCCGAAATGTACGAATTCCTTGTAGCGGGGGTTTATGCCGATACTGTCAAACCGCCTCTTGATATAGTATTCCACGGCCTTTACGTCGTGGTTGGTGGTCTTTTCTATCTCCTTGACTTCCGCAGCCTCATCTTCGGTCATGTCCCGGTAGATGCCGCGCAGTGTGTCGAACAGGCTTCTGTCAAAATTCTCAAGTTGAGGCAGGGGAAGCTCGCACAAGGATATGAAGTATTCGATTTCCACTCTGACCCTGTATCTGATAAGGGCAAATTCTGAATAGTAGGAAGACAGATCCTTGACCTGTCTGTAATATCTTCCGTCAATGGGAGAGATGGATGTAAGCATAGCTGTAATGAATGATTAAAACACAAATATACATGATAATTTTTGTACATTTGCAAATGTTTCACCAAAAAGGAAATTATGCTTATAGTAATAGAAGGGCTTGACGGCTCCGGAAAGTCTACTCAAGTGGCCAGAGTCTCGGAATATCTAAAGTTACGGAATGGCTCCGAGCCTGAGTACCTGCACTTTCCACGTTTTGATGCTCCGGTGGTCGGGGATATGATCGCCCGTTTTCTGCGGGGGGAGTTCGGCAGGATAGATCAGGTGCATCCGATGATAGCGGCGCTGCTTTTCGCCGAGGACCGCAGGGATGCTTCCGGAGAGATAAGGAAGTGGCTTGATGAAGGGCGCACAGTGCTGCTGGACAGATATGTGTATTCCAATATCGCTTTCCAGTGCGCCAAGATAGATGATGCTGACCGCTCGCTGGAACTTCAGAAATGGATTCTCGATACTGAGTACGGCATTTACGGTATTCCCCGTCCGGACCTGAATATATTCCTGGATGTCCCCGTGTCATTCGTTGAGGACAGACTTACCCATTCGAGGGAAGGCAGTGACAGGGAGTATCTTCACGGCGGACAGGACATCCACGAGGCGGACATGTCATTTCAGAAGCGTGTCAGGGAAGTATATCTGCGTCTGTGCGGTGTGGACCCTGGTTTCATGAGGATCGACTGCTCCGATGACAGAGGCCGTATGCTTCCGGAGGACAAAGTATTTGACAAGATAAGGGAGGTGCTATGAGATTCCTGAGAGTCTTGATGTTCCTGCTCCGGTTTATTTTCGGACTGACGTTCATACTGTCCGGATTCTTTAAGCTGACGGATCCGGTGGGCACCGGACTGATAGTGGAGGAATATTTCAATACACTCCACGTCGGCTTTCTCAGGCCGATGGCCGTTCCTTTCGGCATGATGCTGTCTCTGATAGAGTTTATGATAGGAATAGCGGTACTGATGTGCGTAAGAATGCGCGCGGCTTCCATCGCAGGTCTCGTCATGATGCTGTTCTTTACCGTGCTGACATTTTTCATGGCTGTCTTTGACGGAATCGAGGAATGCGGATGCTTCGGTCAGGCCGTGCATCTGACTATGTGGCAGACATTTTATAAGAATGTAGTGCTGCTGGCATGTATCATACCGATATTTCTGTTCCGGAAAAAATTCAGGCCTGTGGCGCCTGTACCTGCTGAGTGGGCTTTTCTCGGCACTTACGGCCTGCTGGCTCTTTTCTGCACGGTGTATTCCTATTATAACATACCTCCTATGGAGTTCGGTAACTACAAGGTAGGCACCAATCTGTCCATGAAACTCGAGGATATCACCGATACTGACAATTTCGAGACGGTGTTTGTCTATGAGAAGGACGGACGGCAGGAATATTTTGAACTGGACAGCCTCCCGGGTACGGACTGGACTTATGTGAGCTCGCAGACAATATATACCGGAGACGAAAGAGACCTGCTTTTCGACATGACTCTGTCCGGACCTGACGGTGAGTCTGTCACTGAGGAGATTGTCAATTCTGACCGTCCCGTGTTTATATTCACGGTTTACAAGCCGTCTGATATCAAAAGCGGATATTGGGAGAAAGTGTCGGAGTGCATGGATACCATATCCCACCGTGGCGGACGCAGTTTTGTGGCGGTGCCGGTGGTGGATGCAAATGTGGATTCGGTGGCCGTATTGTATCCTGGAGTAGGACGTGTTTTGATATCAGGAGATTACAAGACTCTGATATCAATGGTACGTTCCAACGGCGGAGTCATGCTGGTGGATGACGGAATAGTGGTGCGTAAATGGTCACGCTGGCGTTTCGGGCCTGATGATGTGGCCAAGTCTGTGGAAATGGATTCAGAGGAGGTTACGGCCAGGGGAACGATAGCCCAGAGGCTTTTCTATGAGTCGTCCATCCTGTTGCTTTTCCTGATAATCATCATATTCCGCTATGTGTGCGGTATAGTTTACGGTAAGCGCTATCTCAACAGCAAGCATCATGT
The DNA here is from genome assembly GCA_019116865.1 of Candidatus Coprenecus stercoravium. Taxonomy (GTDB): domain Bacteria; phylum Bacteroidota; class Bacteroidia; order Bacteroidales; family UBA932; genus Coprenecus; species Coprenecus stercoravium. Next base: position 14,119 of record DXAW01000042.1, read on the forward strand.
CAGGTCGTAGCCGCCGCATATATTATGTCCTGCTGCCGCTGCTTGTCTGTCTTGCTGCCGGCAATATGTTCTATGGTGCGGTTCCGGTTCCGCCGTCGGCCGTTTGGAATACTATCACGGGCGGCGGAAATGACAACCAGGTGTGGGGTGTAATCCTCCTCGGCTCCCGTCTTCCGCAGATGGTTACGGCTCTGCTGGCCGGAGCCGCACTGGCCGTGAGCGGACTGCTGCTCCAGACTCTTTTCCGCAATCCGCTGGCCGGTCCTTCCATCCTGGGCATAAGCGACGGTGCCAATTTGGGTGTCGCACTGGTGATGCTGGCCTTCGGAGGCACTGTCGGCTCTCTCGGAGGCTATCTGGCCACGGTGGCCGGAGCCATGCTCGGAGCCTGCATGATACTGGCGGTGATCGTATTCTTCTCCAGGAAAGTGTCCTCCAGCGTGATGCTGCTCATAATAGGTATCATGGTAGGCTATCTGGTGTCTTCCTGCATTTCCATTTTGAACTACTACGCCTCTGCCGACAAGGTGAGACAGTTCGTGATGTGGGGCATGGGCGATTTCTCGGCGGTATCATCGGCGCAGCTTCCGTTTTTCGCTGCGGTGTCCTGTATCGGTCTGCTGTGGACGCTGCTGCTTGTAAAGCCGCTCAATGCCCTGCTGCTCGGAGAGAGATATGCCGCCAACCTCGGAGTCAATGTCAGGAGTACCCGGATTAATGTTCTGTTGTGTACCGGTCTGATGACAGCCGTCGTGACAGCATTCTGCGGCCCGATATCCTTCATCGGCCTGGCGGTGCCGCATATCGCCCGCCTGCTTACCGGTACCTCTGACCACCGCACACTGGTGCCGGCCACCATGCTCTCGGGAGCCTGCATTGCCCTTGTCTGCACCATGCTCACAGTCATTCCCGGGACCGGGACAATGCTTCCGCTCAACGCCGTGACCCCCCTGTTCGGCGCACCCGTCATCATATATGTCATAGTCAACCGTAAGAATCTTCAGTATTTCAATTGATATGGAAGAGACATCAGCGATATCGGCCGGACATCTGGCCATAGGTTATCCGCTTGGGAAGGGAAAGTGGAAGACGGTCCATCCTGATGTGACTTTTTCCGTGAGCCTTGGGGAACTGACCTCGCTTATCGGTCTCAACGGAGCCGGCAAGTCGACTTTGTTGCGGACAGTCTGCGGTTTCCAGCCTCCTGTGGAAGGCAGGATAGAAGTGATGGGCCGGGATGTGCGGCAGTATAGGACGCATGAATTTGCCCGTACGGTCGGTGTCGTGCTGACGGACCGTACTCTGGGTGCCGGCGGACTTACAGTGCGAGAACTGGTGTCTTTGGGCCGGCAGCCCTATACCGGCTTTTTCGGCAGACTCGGTGAAAAGGATACGGATGTGGTGGCCGGGGCCATGGACGCTGTGGGTATCTCTCACAAGGCCGGATGCTATGTCTCGGAACTTTCGGACGGCGAGCGGCAGAGGGCGATGATAGCCAAGGCTCTGGCCCAGGAATGCCCGGTCATCGTGCTGGACGAGCCGACGGCCTTTCTGGATGTGGCCAGCCGTATCGAGACCATGTCGCTGCTGCATGAGACGGCCCGTCGTCAGCACAAGGCCGTGCTGCTCTCGACTCACGATATCGACAACGCCCTTATATTCTCCGACCGTCTGCTGCTCTTGCCGGCCGGCGGTGCGCCTGTTGTTTCCGGCTCCTCGGAGGACCTGGTGCTGGACGGCAGCCTGAAAGCGTTCTTCGGTCAGCGCGGCATGAACTTCGATGTGCGGTCGGGGCAACTGTCAACAGGTGTGTCCGGTCCCGAAGTAGGCGTGGACGGGGACGGCCTCACTGCCAGGTGGACTGCCAATGCCCTGGCCCGCAACGGATTCACCCCTGTTCTTCCGAAAGAAGGCATCCCCTGTGTACGCTGTCTGTCGCCGACCTGTCTGGAGGTCTCTCATCCTGGCTCGGCAACATCCGTCACCGTCTCCTGCATCTCGCAGGCGGTGTCGCTTCTTATCGATTACAAGGGCTTGAAGTAGCGCGGCTCACGGCCTGGGAAGAGGTCGGGATGGAAGACGGCGGCCAGATCCTCCAGAATCCATGCCGGGTGGAGCACGATGTCGTCGTAGTATGTAGAAGAATAAGTGTTGCAGCCGAATATGTGCTGCTGCCTGAAAGCCCGGAACTCTGAGTAGAGCCGGTATTCGGCTTCGAGAGAGCCGTAAGTCATGGGCTGCGGGCTCCAGTACTTGAGTACCCAGATGTCAGCGTCGATACCCTTGCTGAGAACGCTTTCGAACGACATATTGACATTGGAGGCTGAGGTATTGCCGCTGAAGATGTAGTCGGCCCCGGCATCGCTGTACATGCGGGCCATGTAGCTGCCTCCTCCGGGAACGTCCCATGAGGCTCCGTATTTGCGCTCAGCCAGCAGGGTGGGACGGTGTGAGTCTCCGCCGTTATCC
>DXAW01000043.1 GCA_019116865.1 Candidatus Coprenecus stercoravium
TTCAACCGGAGAGACAAATAAGGGCGAGGCCTTCTCCCAACGTTCCTTTCCGAAGTAACAGAATCTTACCTCTTTTGTCTTTCCTCCTTCAAGCGAAACCAGACCGTTTTTGCTCAACCAACGCAAAGAACGGTTGACGGTTGAATATGAAACTTGAAAGATTTTCATCAGAGCCTTTGCCCCGCACCCGTCGATGGAAGCCACCTCCAGATGGTAAAGCAGCAGGCATTGTGCTATGGGAGGTATGACTCCCTTTATATCCGTCCCTTTGGTTCTTGCTTTTTTAAGGTCAATCAAAAGCGATGGGATGAACATCTGCTTCCTCGGAATGATAAAATTCAATCTCTGCGCTGTCAATCTTCCTATATTGTAAGATGCTATGTTGTCTGCCACAAGTATAACCGGGCTTCCGCATCTGCTTTCTATCAGATTAAATGTCCGCTTCAACAAAGCCGGAGACATAGCATTTCCGTCATGAGTTAAGGCAAATATAACGGTACGATCGAATAATCCACCTTTGTAAAGTTTGAAATTCCGGGCTACAGCTATAGGCATCGTATCCGATAGCCGTTTCTCTAACGGGGAAAGAGAAACCTTTTCATTCAACACAGAGTAAATATAGGCTGCTGTCCCTTTTATAAATTCATCACTTTTGCACATAATCTCAAAGTTTTGATTATATGCAAAAATAATGATTGTATTTTGAAATACAAAAGGATGAACACTTTTAGTGCTTTGATTTAACATCTGTTCTTACATTAATTATCGGGAAAGCGGTACTGGGCGGCTTCCGAGATGTGCTCCGGCCTGATATCCTCTGAGCCGGACATATCCGCTATGGTACGCGCCACTTTGAGTATCCGGACATATCCGCGAGCCGAAAGACGATAACTGTCCATCAGTCTTTGCAACAGAGACGCCGTATCGGAAGACACCTTGCAGTAACGGTCGACATGCCGGGGAAGCATCTGGGCATTGGTCATAATACCGTCGCAGGCCAGCCTGCGCTTCTGGACCTCCCTGGCCGCCGCCACCCTCTCAGCCACAGCCGCACTGCTTTCTCCGCCCGGCGCAGTGGACATACTGTGACCGTCAACCGGCCGGACGTTGATATTCAGATCTATGCGGTCCATCAACGGACCTGACAGACGGGAACGGTAACGGTGAATCATTGACGGAGAACAAGTACACCGTCCGCTCTTATCCCCGGCATAGCCGCACGGACATGGATTCATGGACGCCACAAGCATGAACGATGCCGGGAAATCCACCTTGTACCTTGCCCTGGACACTGTAATACTCCTTTCCTCCAGCGGCTGTCTCAGGACTTCCAGAGTCGCCGGAGAGAACTGCGCCACCTCATCAAGATACAGAACTCCGTTATGAGCCAGCGATATCTCTCCGGGCATGGCCTTGTTGCCTCCTCCCACAACAGCTACGGTACTGGCCGTATGATGCGGAGCTCTGAAAGGACGGCGCATCACCAGTCCGCTGCCGTCATCCAGCATCCCGGCCACCGAATACACCATACTCGTCTCCAACGCCTCCTCCAGGCTCATAGGCGGCAGTATCGAAGCCACGCACTTGGACATCATACTTTTACCGGAACCAGGCGGGCCGAAAAGAAGCACATTATGCCCTCCGGAAGCCGCTATTTCCAGGCCACGCTTTGCAAAATGCTGCCCGGCCACCTCCGAAAAATCGAAAGACGACTCAGCCTGCACCGGAAGATATTTACGTCTGCGAACTTCAAAGCGGCCAGCTTCTTCCTGTTCTCCGAGAACAACAGCCATTTCCTGCAAGTCTGACACCCCGTAGACCCTGATGTTCTCCGCCCACGAGGCCTCCGCAGCAGACTCCCTCGGAAGGACCACCGCCTCATAACCCATCGATGCGGCCTTCACCGCCACCGGAAGAGCTCCACGTACCTTCCTCATACTGCCGTCCAAGGCCAACTCTCCCATTATCAGAAACTTCTCCGGATCAGGAAAGAACATCTGTCCGGAAGCGGCAAGCATCGCCACAGCTATGGCCGCATCATAACCGGAGCCTTCCTTCTTGATATCTGCCGGAGCCATATTGACCACCGTCTTACGTCCCGGAATCGAGTAGCCGTTGCGCTGCATGGCCGTAGTGACCCGAAGCAAAGACTCCCGCACCGCATTGTCCGGCAGGCCGACCAGAAAAACACCCACTCCGGGACTGATGGATACTTCCACCGTCACCACTACCACGTCCAGTCCGACACACGTAGCACTGAACGTTCTGTACAAAGATCCGCTGTCACTCATATCCTAACTTGCTTGTCAGAGGCTAAATTACCTCCTTTCCGACACTGCGGCAAGTCCGGACACCGATGTTTTTTACTGTTTTGGTAAAAGTAAAAAAAGATTATCTGTTTTTAAAAATGCGCTCCATTATCATATCCGAAGCGCCGAGATGGCTTTCAATATAGTCCGTGCAGACTTTGGACGGAACGGACAGAGCATCAGGCACACCGGTCCATTTCTCCAATATAGGATGAAGCTGTCCGGATGAAGTCACGCTGAAAGCTCCTCCCAAAGCCACGAGATCCCTGGCCTCCTGAAACTTGGAATAATGAGGCCCGAACACTACAGGGCATCCGTATGTGGCCGCCTCCAGGATATTGTGTATGCCGCTGGGATTGAAACCACCTCCTATATATGCGAATGAACCGTATTTGTATATTTTGGACAATATCCCCACGCAGTCAATCACCAGGATATCCGCTTCCTGAACTTTCCGTCTGTACTCCTCCACATCCTTGCCCTCGCACTCTGAATACAACACCACCGAATACTCCGAGAACCTGCGCTGAATGTCACTTATGCGCTGAGGCCCCACTTCATGCGGAACCAGAACCAGACGATTATCAGACAGGCCTTTCAATGCGCCGCAGATTACAGCCTCATCTCCGTCCCACGTACTTCCGGCCACCCATGTCATCCTGTCTCCAGCAAATGTCTCCACCACCTCATTACGGACGTTATTAGTATCGCATATCTCCTTCACTCTGTCAAAGCGGGTGTCCCCGGCTATGACCACATTGTCTATGCCTAGCCCGGCAAGCAGCCTGCTGGATTCCTCATTCTGCACAAACAGAAGATTGTAGCACCTCAGAGCCTCACGCATAAACGCTCCGTACCACTTGAAGAATATCTGATCGGGACGGAAAATAGCGGAAATAATATATGTGGGCACCCCGCTCTTCCTCAGAGATATGAGGTAATTGTACCAGAATTCATATTTTACGAAAACGGCTACGGACGGACGCACTATATCCAGGAACCTCCGCACATTGCGTCTGGTGTCCATCGGAAGATATGCCACGGCATCAGCCACATCGTAGTTTTTCCTGAGCTCGTATCCTGACGGAGAGAAGAATGTCAGGAAAATAAAGGTCTGCGGATAATCCCTTCTGAGCTTTTCAATGACCGGACGGGCCTGCTCGAACTCACCCACAGACGAGCAGTGAAACCACGCCGTATTCCTATCTCCACGGTCTTTCAGCTTCTCTTCCAGAGATTTCACAAGGCCTTTCCTGCCCGATATAAAAAGAGCGGCCTTTCTGTTGAAAAGAGCCGCCACTGATGCGGCAAGATAGTACAAATATATGCCTGTATTATATAATGGTCTCACAAATCTCAATTTTGGGCGCAAATGTATAAACAAAAACCGAAATTTCGTACCTTTGAGGCCACTTATCTATGATTAGGGGATTTTTATACGAAACCGGGCAGTATTTCCTGTTTCTGAGGAGAGTTTTCACCAAGCCCGAGAGATGGAGATTGTCGGTGAAGCAGTTCTTCATAGAGGCTGACAAGCTGGTAATCAACTCCATTCCGCTGATTGCGCTCATATCGGTATTTATCGGAGCAGTACTGGTGATTCAGACCGCCAACAATATGACCTCCCCCTTCCTGCCCAAAATGTACATCGGCTATATGGCCAGGGAATCACTTGTCCTGGAATTCTGCTCCACTATGGTGTGCCTGATTCTTGCCGGCAAGATAGGCTCCAACATCTCTTCCGAGACAGGCACCATGAGAATCACAGAGCAGATAGACGCCATGGAGATGATGGGCATCAACTCCGCCAACTTCCTGGTTCTTCCTAAAATCCTGTCCACTACGATACTCAATCCTCTGCTGACCATGATGAGCGTCATAATGGGACTTCTGGGAGGATATCTGATAGTGGACCTCACGGGCATGATAAAGACAGCCGACTACATCACCGGAATAAAGTTCGCTTTCAACGGATACTACATAACCTACAGTCTGGTCAAGACAGCTGTTTTCAGCTTTATAATCAGCTCCATCTCTTCATACTACGGTTACTACGCCAAGGGCGGTTCCCTCGGAGTGGGCAAGTCATCCACCAAGGCCATCGTAGTCGCCAGCGCCCTTATATTGATTTCCAATCTTGTGCTTACAAGGATAATGCTATGATCACTGTCAACCATCTGACTAAATATTTTGACGGGAAGCCGGCCATAAGTGACATCTCCGTCCAGTACAAGCCCGGTGAATGTTCCCTGGTCATAGGTGCCAGCGGCTCCGGAAAGACCGTCCTGCTCAAATCAGTAGTAGGACTTCTGGAGCCTGACGAGGGAGAGGTGCTTTTCGACGGAACAGTTTTCAACAAGCTCCCCTTCAAAGAAAAGAAAGTGATGCGCAGCAAGATAGGTATGCTTTTCCAGGGCAGTGCGCTGTTCGATTTCGCCACGGCGCTTGAGAACGTAATGTTCCCTCTCAATTTCTTCTCGGAGATGAGCCGCAGCGAGAAACTGGACAGGGCCAATTTCTGCCTCAGAAGAGTGGGTCTGGAAAACGTGGAAAGGAAATATCCGTCAGAGCTGTCAGGCGGTATGCAGAAAAGAGTGGGCATTGCAAGGGCCATAGTCCTCAATCCCCGGTATCTGTTCTGCGACGAGCCCAACTCGGGCCTCGATCCGCAGACTTCGGTAATGATAGACAGGCTTATACAGGAAATCACACAGGAATACGGCATCACCACAGTCATAAACACCCACGACATGAATTCTGTCATGGAAATCGGGGACAATGTGGCATTTATCTACAACGGCAGGAAATTGTGGGAAGGTTCGGGAAGCGACATCATGCTGTCGGACTGCAAGGAACTTGAGGACTTCATCTTCGCCTCACGTATGGCAAAGGAGCTCAAGCTCAGATATGGAAACGGAAGCCAAGTTCGAGGTTGAACTGGAAAGGCTGCTCTGTACGTACCGAGTAAGGCTGGCCGCAGTCAAAGAAATAAGTGAGTCTCGGGTCCACGTATATTCCAAGAAAGTCCAGGAAACGGTACTCCAGTCCGAGTCCCACGTTGGCCGACCACTGCACTCCATCGGTATCCATGTCCTTACGATACACGGTACCGTATAAGTCCGTAATCTCATATGAGGCCTTCACAGCCTTTTCCATCGTTCCTCCCACACTGGCATAGAATGACAGTTTCTTTCCGGACAATATATTGACGTAGAAATTCAAAGGCACACCTATATAATGTATGGACTGATCGACCTTGCCCTGATATCTGTAACTTGAGCCTACAGTATTTATAAGCGCCTCGTAATCACTTATAAGGAACGTATAATTGACTCCCAGTCCCACTCCGAGTCTGTCATTAAGGAACGAATATTTCAATTCAAGCCCGGCGGAGACAGGGAAACGATGATGTATTCCGTAAATGGGCACTATTTCAGAATACTGAGCGGCACTGCCGGTGCCCCATGTATAACTGGGCTGCGAGAAATCCACATTGCCGGAAGCGTTGGTGGGGGAAAGATCTCCGCTTGCCGCTATCGACAAAGAGGGACGCCTGCGGCCTGACTTAGACACTTCCTCCCCTTGATGCATCGCTATATAGTCATTCTGAACCGTTTCATCATAGATAGAGGGAAGCGGGGAATTGTTCTCCAAAGGAGTCTCTTCAGTCTCAGACAGTCCGGAGACGTCAGGCACACTGGACGGACGGACCTTGACTGACGGGACATCGCCGGATGTCAGAGGAACGGCACAGGCCGTCACATTACGGACAGACCTCAATCCCGGCATCTGAGGCACCGACCGATGCACAGGAACTTCTGTACTGATTGCCGCTGACGGTGCCGGAGCTTCCGCAAGGACATCCACGGACAGTTCCCGGGGTGTCTGATGCAGCAGCGCCGCAACAGACAAAACCGCCGCCACAACCGCAGCCGCCGACCAATAAGCCAGTCTACGGCGCCATACTGCTTTCATATTACGGTCAAGACCGGCCTCCACCCTATCCCACAACTCCATATCAGGAGCCTCCGAATAGGAGTCCGCCAGTTCCTTAACTTTCTTATCAAACAATTCTTCGTTCATCACCTGTTCCTCTTTTCCAGCAGTCTTTCCTGCAGCCATGTCCTCGCCCTGCTGAGCTGGGATCTCGACGTTCCCTCGGAAATACCCAGAGCCTGAGCTATCTCCTGATGGGAATATCCTTCTATCACACTCATATTGAACACCACCCTGAATCCGTCCGGCATTGCCGATATCAGCTTCATAATATCCTTCCCGCTTACTCCGGAAAGGACGTCATCCACATCCGGCACTCTTGCGGCCGCCGCACCATCCACATCGGCGGCATCTCTCAGAATATCCGCCTTACGCAGTTTCATCAGCGCAGTATTGACAAAGATACGGCGCATCCAGCCTTCGAGAGAACCCGCTGAGTTGAATGTGCCTATCTTGGTGAAAACAGTCACAAATCCCTCCTGAAGCAGGTCCTTGGCGTCATCCCTGTCCCTGGCATACCTCAAGCAAACAGAAAACATACGGGAAGAATACTTCTCGTACAAAGCTCTCTGAGCCCTTCTATCCTGTTTTAGGCAGCCCTGAAGCAGTATTTCATCACTTACCGGACTGATTACGCCTGATGACATTCTTTGTCTTTTTAGTAGATGCAAAAATAATTCAATTTGCTGCATCTTCGGCTTGAATATTGTATATTTGCTTTCATATTTCCACCTTTTTATGAACAGATTTTTTCTCAGACTATCACTGTCAGTCCTGATTCTGTCCTTTCCGCCAGCGGTTTTTGCCGCCGCAGTGCAGAAAGACTCAGTCAGTGCTGACGACTACTTTATAGAAGGAGTGCGTCTGTACTGTGCCGGAGAGGACAAGGAAGCTGCCGAAATGTTCTCCCGCTGTCTGGAGCTGGAGCCTGACAACGACGCAGCCCTTTACTATACGGCCATGCTCAGCCTCTCCGCCGACAGTTCCGTGGAAGCGTCGGCTTATCTGGACAAAGCCATCAGCCTGTCTCCTGAGAACCAATGGTACAGACTCATGCTGGCCAGACTGTATGCCGGCACAGGAGACATCGGACCTGCTGTAAGCATATACGACAGCCTCATAGCCGGAAATCCCGGAAAAAGTGATTACTACTACGAGCTCATCGAGCTTTACGTAAAGAACAGCGAACTGGACAAAGCCCTTGAGACACTGGACCAGGTGGAGCTGCTGAAAGGAGCCACGGAGCTTACAGGCAACGCAAGATACGAGATACTGGGCATGCAGGGCCGGTACGACGAGGCAAAGGACGTCCTGAAAAAAATGGACGAGGATTTTCCGTCCTCCAGGACAGCAATGATACTCGGCGACCTGTACAAGGCCAAGTACGACGACTCGACAGCACTGCACTACTATAACAGGTCCATAGAGCTGAATCCGGATTTCACTCCGGCATATTTCGGCATGGCGGAAATATACAGGATACGGCGGGACTTCTACAATTTCTTCAAGTACCTCAACAAGTTCCTCTGCGACCCTATGATGGATCCCCAGCTGAAGACCAACTACATAGAGGAAATCATATTCGCATCCGGCCTTGTGCCTGTATTCAGACCGCAAGTCGACACTCTGGTGGAAAACACCATGGCGGCCAATCCTGCGGACACGTCGGTACTGACGATGGCCGGACTGTATTTCATAGCAGTGGACAGCGTGGACAAAGGGATGGAGATACTGCGCGTGAATATAGAGCACAATCCTGACGCCAAGTCACCCAGAGCAGCCTACATGGGACAGCTGTACGGCCGGCAGAAATGGGATGAGCTGGCAGCGGCGGCGGAGGAGACCATCGAAAAATTCCCCCAGGACTTCATGCTCAGGGAATTCCTGGCCATAGCATACTGGCGTCAGGACAAAGCCAAGGAAGCGGTTGAGGTATACAATGACATCCTGCGGCTGATTCCTTCCGGACATCCGATGCTCATCAACTGCTATGCGGCGATGGGCGACCTGTACTACGAGACCGGTAACAGACGCAAAGCATACTCATGCTACGAGAAAGGGCTTCGTATAGACGACAGTTTCTGTCCGATACTCAACAACTACGCATATTTCCTCAGCGAGGAGGGACGCAATCTGAAAAAAGCCCTGGAGATGAGTCGGAAAACGATTATCAGCGAACCGGAGAACGCCACATACCTCGACACATACGGATGGCTGCTCTACCTTACAGGTGATTATGAGGAGGCCAGGGACTACCTGAAAAAAGCCATGATCTACGGCGGCAAGGAAAGTGCGGTGATACTCGACCACTACGCCGAGGCCCTGTTTGCCCTTAAGGACTACAATCTGGCTTTTCTCTACTGGAGCAATGCACAAAAGCTGGATCCGGACTCCGGGCTCAGCGAAAAAATAGCACTTAGGAGAAAGCAATGCGGAAGATAATGAAACGTGCGGTCCTCCTTGTGGTTATGGCTACATGCCTGTCCGTCCTGTCCTCACAGGCCCAGGACATCAGCCGCCAACAGGAGCAGAAGAAACAAATCGAGCAGGAGATAGCCCTGATCGACAAGCAGCTTGACGCCAACGCCGACAAGCGCAAGAAAAGTCTCAACACGCTCATTCTGACAAGGAGGAAACTAGAGGCCAGAAAAAAGCTGATAGAGCAGATTGACAGGGATATCACCGGCTATGACCACAATATCGCTGTCACTAACTCACAGATCGACCGTCTTAACGACAGACTCGACACTCTGAGGAAATATCATGAGGCCCTGGTCATGGGGACATACAAGACCCGGGACAACAAAGTGTGGTTCATGTATATACTCTCCAGCAAGGACATCAACCAAGGACTCAGGCGGTGGTCATATCTCAAGAACATATCCCGCTCTGTACGGAGACAGGCGGAACAAATCCGGACGACAGAAGAGGAACTCCGCACCGAAAACGCAAGACTTGAAGAGCTCAGGGACGGTTCTGTAAAAGCCAAGGCAGAGCGTGAACGGGAGAAAGAAGCGCTCAGCGCTGAGGAGAAAAAGATGAACAGCCTCGTGGTCCAGCTGACCAAGGAGGAGAAATCCATGAGGAAAGAGCTGAAACAAAAGCAGAAGCAGGTGGAACAGCTCAACAAGGAGATAGAGAGGATACTGGCAGAGGCTGTCCGCCGGCAGCAGGCAGGAAAAGGTGCGGAAATCGACTACGCCCTGTCGGCCAGATTCGGAGAGAACAAGGGGAAACTGCCCTGGCCTGTCCGGGGAGGCATCATAATACAGAAATTCGGGCAAACGTTCCATCCTATATTCAAGAATCTCAAAATGCCGTACAACAACGGCGTCAACATATCCGCCCCGGCCGGAAGCAAGGCCACCGCAGTATTCAACGGAGTTGTCAAACAGATTCTGGTAATGCCGGGTTACGACCAGTGCGTGCTCGTACAGCATGGTGAATACTTCACATTCTACTGCAAGCTGCGCCAAGTCTATGTCAAGAGCGGAGACAGTATAGACACAGGGGACGCCATCGGTGAGATAAGCCTCAACGACGACGGAAACTCCGAACTGCATTTCCAGCTCTGGAAAGGCACCGAGAAACAGAATCCGGAGACCTGGCTCAGAAAATAACAGTTTTCTTGCTATTTTTGCTTTATGATTCAGACATTCTATTTCAACGACCTGCGCACATGCTGCTACGTGCTCTACGACGGGACTGGCGAATGTGCTATTATAGACCCGGGCTGCATCAAGCAGTCCGAGCGTGACAGACTTGTCAAATTCATAACAGAAAACCATTTGAAGCCCCGGATGATACTCCAGACCCACGGTCACTTCGACCATGTGATGGGCAACGCCTTTGTGGCCGGCAAATGGGACATCCCTACATATCTGGCCGCTGCCGACATACCCCAGATCCGCAGGGCCAGCTCCTACGGAGGATATTTCGGTTACGAATTTGAACAACCTTCGGAGAACATCGTGGAGATTAACGACGGAGACATAATAAAAGTAGGCGATATCCGGCTGAAAGTACTGGCATCACCCGGACACACCGCCGGGGGCGTGCTGTTCTATGACGAACAGGGCGGATACGTCTTCACCGGTGACACGCTCTTCTGCGGCAGCATAGGCCGTACCGACCTTCCTGCCGGAGACTACGACAAATTATGCGAAAGTATCCGCACCAAGATACTCCCCCTGCCTTCCGACACCGTGGTCTATCCCGGACACGGCCCGGCAACCGACATAGGCCGTGAGAAGATGACCAATCCATTTCTAGAAGACATCATAGCCAATGAGATAGACAGGCAACAGAATGCATGACGGGGAATACATAGATATCTGCAAGGCCTCAGTCCACAACCTCAAGGGTATATCGCTGAAGATACCGCGCCATGCCCTCGTGGTGGTGACCGGCCTGAGCGGCAGCGGCAAATCGTCCCTGGCGTTCGACACCATATACGCCGAGGCCCGGCGCCGCTACATGGATACCCTGTCCGCCTACGCCCGCCACTATATCGGAGTCATGGAACGTCCCGAAGTGGAGAGCATCGACGGACTAAGCCCCACCATCGCCATAGAGCAGAAAAGCACCAACCGCAATCCACGTTCCACTGTGGGCACCATAACCGAGATATCGGATTTTCTGCGCCTGCTCTACGCCAGAGCATCCACAGCTTATTCTCCAGCAACCGGCAAGCCCATGGTACGCTACACAGACTCGGGTATCGTGGACCTGATCATGAAAGAATACGCCGGACGCAAATGCATCATTCTCGCTCCGCTGGTGAAAGGCCGCAAAGGCCACTACCGGGAGCTGTTCGACAGCCTGCTGAAAAAAGGTTTCTCCTACGCCCGTATCGACGGAGAGCTAAAGCCGCTCGGAGACATGACATCCGGAGTAGACCGGTACAAGGTGCATTTCATCGAGGCGGTCATTGACCGTGTGGTCCCGAAAGAGGAGGACGGCAAGCGCATCAGAGCATCCGTATTGTCTGCCCTGACCCAAGGCAAAGGCTCGCTTATGATTCTGGACCCGGAGACAGGCGAAGTCCGTCATTTCAGCAAGCACTTCATCTGTCCCGACAGCGGCATATCTTTTCCAGAGCCGGCCCCGCACACATTCTCATTCAACTCCCCCGCCGGAGCCTGCCCTGTATGCAACGGTCTCGGTACAATACGGAAGATAGACATGGCCAAAATCATCCCCGACCCGTCAGTATCCATTGCCGACGGAGGCATCGCCCCTTTGGGGAAGAAAAGGGACAACACCGTGTTCACTGTTCTGGAAGCCGTAGCCCGCAAATACGGATTCTCTCTTTACGAGCCGATAAGCAGCATACCGGAAGAGACTGTCAATATCATCCTCAACGGCTCGGAAGACCTGATAAGAGTGGACTCTCACGGAGGACTGTCCGAGATGATTACATTTCCAGGCCTGCTTTCCGGATTCGATGCCGGGAACGAAGAGGAGAACAGTAAGGCCGCCGCATATTCAACGGACGTACTGTGTCCTGAATGTCATGGCAAAAGACTGAAAAAAGACTCTCTGTGCTTCAAAATAGGAGGACTGGATATAGCGGAGGTGTCCGACATGGACGTAAGCGTGCTGTATGACTGGGTAGATCATCTGGAAGGATGCCTTGACCCGAGAGGCAGAGCTGTGGCGGCTGACATAGTCAAGGAACTGAAGGAAAGAATCGGATTCCTCGTAGATGTCGGACTGTCATATCTGTCCCTGAGCCGCAGCACCATGTCGCTCAGCGGAGGTGAGAGTCAGCGCATACGTCTGGCCACGCAGATAGGTTCCAGACTGGTAAACGTACTGTACATCCTGGACGAGCCGAGCATCGGACTGCATCAGAGCGACAATATCAAGCTCATCAACTCCCTTAAACGGCTGCGTGACGAGGGCAACACCGTCATGGTGGTGGAGCACGACGAGGAAATGATGCGCAATGCCGACTGGATAGTGGACATCGGACCCGGAGCCGGTGAGAAAGGAGGAGAGGTACTTTTCTCCGGTCCGCCTCAGCTTAAGCTCGATCCGGCATACAGACTTCCGGCCGCCGTTCCCGTCATAGACCGTGAGAATGACGGAGGATTCACGTTCGAATACCTCAAAGGCACAAGACTGATAGCCGTGCCCTCATACAGGCGTCCCGGCAACGGGAAGTTCCTGAGTCTGCTGGGTGCCACAGGCAACAATCTGAAAGACGTGGACATAAGCATCCCGCTTGGCTGCATAGTAGGAATCAGCGGAGTCAGCGGAAGCGGCAAGTCCTCCCTAATCAACGACACCCTCATGCCGGCAATCAGCAACCGGCTTTACCGTTCGAAATACAACGTCCTGCCCTACAGAAGCCTGGACGGGCTGGACAATATAGACAAGCTGGTGGAGATAGACCAGTCTCCGGTGGGCCGTTCTCCCAGGTCCAATCCGGCCACATACACAGGCGTGCTCACATACATCAGGAATCTGTTTGCCGAGACTCCCGATGCCAAAATACGTGGTTTCAAGTCCAACAAATTCTCCTTCAATGTCAAAGGCGGACGCTGCGAGGCATGTAAGGGGGCCGGAGTGGAGGTGATAGAAATGAACTTCCTGCCCTCGGTGACCGTAACCTGCAAAGAATGCCACGGACGGCGTTTCAACCCGGATGTCCTGGCTGTGAAATACAAGGGCAAGAGCATCAATGACGTTCTGGAGATGACCATCTCCCAGGCCGTGGAGTTCTTCGCACCGGTGCCGTCCATCGCCCGCAAGCTGAAGACCCTGGAAGATGTGGGGCTGGGATATATCCGGCTCGGACAGTCGTCCCTTACACTGAGCGGAGGTGAGAACCAGAGAGTCAAGATAGCGGCGGAACTTGCCCGTCAGGATACCGGACATACCCTCTACATCCTGGACGAGCCGACAACAGGACTGCACTCGGAGGACATAGCCGTGCTCATGAATGTACTGCAGAGACTTGCGGAAGGCGGCAATACCGTGATAATCATCGAGCACAACCTGGACGTGCTGAAGTCCGTGGACTATCTCTTCGACATGGGTCCGGCCGGCGGCCGGGACGGAGGACGCATAGTAGCACAAGGTACACCGGAGCAGGTGGCGGCAGACCCTGCCTCTGTCACCGGGCCATATCTCAAATCATTATTGAATATTTAAAAGTCGGAATATGATTACAATATACTGCGACAGCCTGAACGGCTTCTACGACTGCACTCCAGGAATGACAGTAGGTGAACTGTCCAGAAAGATCGACACCGGATGCAAGTACCCGGTAGTGGCGGCTCTGGTGGACAATATGCTCAAAGAACTGTCATTCAAAATCTATGCGCCGCACACCATAAAATTCATTGACTGCACCCACTCGGACGGACGGAGAACCTACTCCAGGTCTCTGTCATTCGTACTCCAGAAAGCGGCAGTGGATCTGTATCCGGAATACAGCCTCTTCCTGGACTACACCCTGCCCAACGGGCTGTACGGGGAGCTGCGGAAGAAAACAGAAGACGGCAACTATGTGACCGAACCGGCCGGAGCCGACAAGGCCGGTGCTCTGCGCAAACGCATGACAGAGCTTATAGAAGCCGACCTGCCTTTCGAGAAGACCAAGATGCCCAACAACGAGGCCGTGGCACTGTTCCGCAAAAACGGACGCAGTGAGAAAGCCTCCCTGGTTGCCGATATGGAGAAGTTCTTCGTCTCGGTATACTGGCTCGACGGTTACCCCGACACATTCTACGGACCGCTTCTGGAGCGCACCGGAGACATCAGCGTATTCGACCTGATACCCTATGGAGAGGGATTCTGCCTCCAGGCACCGTCAGCCGGAGACCCGACGGTAATCTCGCCCTACAAATACCAGGACAAGCTCAGCAGCGTCTTCAAGGAGAACGCCGACTGGTGCTCCATCCTGGGTGCGCACGGTATCGGCTCGGTCAACGAGGCCATACGCAACGGGGAAGCCCGCAATCTGATAGCTTTGGCCGAATCACTGCACGAAAGGAAATACGTCAAGATAGCCGACATGATATACGAGCGCAGGGACAAGGTTAAACTCGTACTTATCGCCGGACCGTCCAGCAGCGGCAAGACCACCACGTCCAAACGCATCGCCCTCCAATGCAAGGTGCTGGGTATGCGTCCTCTGGTAATCGCCATGGACGACTATTTCCTCAACAGGGACAAAACCCCGAAAGACGCCAACGGAGAATATGACTTCGAAAGTATCTACGCCCTTGACCTGCCCTTCCTCGGCACACAGCTCAACGACCTGTTCGACGGCAAGGAAGTGGATATGCCCAAATACGATTTCGTAAAAGGCGAACGGCACTTCGACGGACGGAAGATGAGAATGAAAGAGGGCGACATCCTGATTATGGAAGGCATCCACGCCCTCAATCCCGAGCTGACCAAGCACATCGACGGGGAGAAAGTATTCCGGGTATTCGCATCAGCCCTGACATCCCTTTCCGTGGACGAGAACAACTATATCTCCACGGCCGACAACCGCCTGCTGCGCCGTATAGTAAGGGACAATTTTACCCGAGGCATCACTCCCGAAGATACTATCCTGCGCTGGAAAAGCGTCAGAAGCGGAGAAGAGAGAAACATCTTTCCGTTCCAGGAAAACGCCGACGTGATGTTCAACTCCGCCCTGCTGTTCGAGCTGCCGCTGCTGCGTTACTATGCGGAGCCTCTGCTTGAGCGCATACCTCCCCTGTCCGAGGCCTATGCCGAAAGCGTGCGACTGCTCAAATTCCTGTCATATATCACGCCCCTGACACCCGACGAGACTGACAGCGTACCGCCTACATCCGTCATGAGAGAGTTCATCGGAGGGAGCACTTTCGAATATTAACAAATAAACCGGATTATTATGCACATAGCTGTTGCTGGAAATATAGGAAGCGGCAAGACCACGCTGACCGGACTTCTCGCCGGACATTACGGATGGGAACCTCATTATGAGTCGGTGGATTTCAATCCATATCTGGTGGATTTCTACAACGACATGAGGAAATGGTCTTTCAACCTCCAGGTCTACTTCCTGAACAAAAGACTTCAGGACATCGTGGAGTTCCAGGATTCAGGCCGCAACGTCATACAGGACCGCACCATATATGAGGATGCCATGATATTCGCCCCCAACCTGCACGACATGGGCCTGATGGACTCCCGGGACTTTGACAACTATTCCTCGCTGTTCTCACTGATGCAGAGAATGGTACGTTATCCGGACCTGCTCATCTACCTGCGCTCGTCCATCCCCAATCTTGTGGAGCAGATACGCAAGCGCGGACGCGGATATGAGAGCAGCATCCGCATAGACTATCTGAGCGGGCTCAACGACAGATACGAGCAATGGATTACGGACTACAAGGGAGTGCTGCTTATCGTCGATGTGGACACATGCAGGTTCGAAGAGCGCAAGGAGGACTTCAAGTACATCACTGACAGGATAGACGCTCAGATCTTTATCGACAGCCCCACGTTGACGAGTCCCCGGTAGCCGAAGCCCAGCTCGGCGAAACCGCCGACCGTCTCTCCGTAACGGAACTTGACAGCCGTGATATGGAAAGAGAATCTCAGGCGGTCATTGGCCTCGGGAATGAAAAAATCCTCATTGCCGCGTACTATCGACTCGTCCTGCCAGCTTACGCCCAGATACAGCGAGCCGGAACACTCCATGGGTCCGTACTGCCAGTAGACATACGTCGCCGACAGATGGGTTACGTAGCTTTGGACTGTGGAGCGGCATACAAATATCGGCTCATCCACCGGCATCATATCCGAATCCGTGATATACATATCCGCACTGCCATATCCGTAACCGAAGTCAAGACCGACAGACACCCTCGGATGCAGGAAAAAGCTGTAGCCTACCGCAGCTATGCCGGAAAACTTATGATTACGTGAGTCTCCGTCATATCCCTCGGAACGGTACTCGGAATTGAGAATCGTCGTAAGCTCCACTACGGATGGGGTACCGTACTGAAGATATATCTCGCTGCGGGGAAAATAATCCGCATCCCTGACCCTGCCTGTCTGGGCGGATACAGAGGTACAGAGCAGCAGAAGAAAAGCTATGGATATGACTGTCTGACGTTTCATAAAGTTACTGTGTTTTCCGGTTTTTACGTTTTTTAAGATATATTGAGAACACTGAGACAGCTCCGCACAGGAGCATTGTCAGAGCCTGGCTCTCATGAGATATAGTAGCAAAAATCACGCCTGAGGTCTGCGGTATCGAATATATGGAGGCCATCGCCAGCGACAGGATGAAATGGTATGCGCCAATACCTCCCTGAACCGGAACTATCCAGCCAAGACTGCCTACGACCATCAGGAACAGGGCATCCGCCCAGTTGAGACCGGACACCTGCGGAAATGCCAGTATAGTGGTATAGCTCATGAGCCAGTAGCAGGACCACAGCAGCAGGGTATAGAGCAGGAATCTCCATTTGTGCTTCATCCTCAGACCAGCCGCCAATCCTCCGGCCAGACCCGAGACTATCCCGAACAATTTGTCGAAAAACCGGTATCTGCGGAGCCGTTCCCTGTACACATACATCAGGACACATGCGGCGACAGCCAATACAGACACCATGACGACAACCCATAAGAAATTGAATGACATGGAATCCACAGCCGGCTTCCAGACCTGATCGCTCACGAACTGGCGGAAAGAGCTTTCCCCCATAATCAGCACCGCCAGCAGAATGACTATATAGGTGAGCATGTCCCAGCTGCGTTCCAGCACTACCGTTCCCAGTACCGACTCGAAAGATGCCTTGCCGGTGGCCGATATGACACCGCATCTGGCCAGCTCGCCAGCCCTGGGCAGTGCAAAATTGGTCAGATAAGCCACTGTGACTCCGTCATACGCCTCCCGCACCGTAATGGTCGGATTGAGCGGAAGCATCACCAGACGCCAGCGCATGCCGCGTATCTCAAACGCCGCCACACTGGCCAGCATGGACACCACTATCCACCTGAAATCGCAGCTTTTTACCCCGGAGATAAAATCCTCCCACTTGACGCCTCTGAAGGCGAAATACAGAAGCACTGCGGCAAGCAGCAGCATAAGTATCCACTGCATTACCTTTTTGACACGCTTCCCCACCGCCATCACTTCACCAGTTTGTTGGTTCTGGTATCAGGGAAGACCACCTTCGGACGCAGAGTCTCCGCCTCCTCTGGAGTAACTATCGCATAAGACATTATGATTATTATGTCACCTTCCGAGAACAGATGTGCGGCCGCTCCGTTAAGTTCTATGCAGCCGCTTCCCTCCTCTCCGGGGATGACATATGTCTCCACCCTGTTGCCGTTGGACACGTTGACCACAGAAACCTTCTCACCCTCAAAAAGACCGGCGGCCTTCATGAGGCTTCTGTCCACAGTAATACTGCCGATATAGTCCAGATTGGCCCTGGTTACGGTCACTCTGTGGATTTTAGACTTGATTACCTGAATATACATGCTACTTAAGCGCTATATTGTCAATAAGACGTACCTGACCGGCATACACGGCGCAGGTCAGCCGGAGATGCCCTGCCTCGTTCCAGTCAGCCACCGGACGAAGAGTCGAGGCATCCACTATCTCCACATACTCGGTCCTGAGCCGGCTGTCCGAGTCAATAAGTTCCGTAACCGCCTTCACAGCCTCTTTCACCGACATTTTACCCACCATATCCACTGCCTTGCTGATAGAGCGGTAGATATTAGGAGCCGCCTCACGCTGCGCCGGAGTAAGCAGTTTGTTGCGGGAACTGAGCGCCAGACCGTCCGCCCCCCTTGCTATGGGGCAACGCACTATCTTTATACCGTAGCCCAGTTTCTTCACGAAATATTCTATGATGGCAAGCTGCTGATAATCTTTCTCCCCGAAATACGCCATGTCCGGACGGACAATGTCGAAAAGACGTGTCACTACCTGAGCCATACCATTGAAATGCCCCGGTCTGCGCGGCCCCTCCCCGTACTTGTCCAGACCGCCGAGGTCGAAGACTTTTTTATCGTAATCCGTCCCGGCCGGATACATCTCCTCCACAGAGGGTGCGAACAGCACGGCGGCTCCGAGAGCCTTCACGAAAGCGCTGTCCTCTTCCAGAACCCTGGGATATGTGTTGAAATCGTTTTTATTGTTGAACTGTGTGGGATTTACAAAATCAGACACCACCACCGCTCCGCACTCGGATACGGCCCTGCGGATCAGAGACGCATGGCCCTCATGCAGGGCACCCATCGTAGGCACAAAACCTATGGTTTTATCGCCCAATGTCTTACGGACGGAATCAAATTCCGCCAAAGTTTTCACTACTTTCATCTCAAGTATAAAATTGGGGGCAAACATACGTAAAAATTTTGTCTTTTGCATTATTCATTATAATTTTGAAGTTATTGAATTTTCACACATAAAAGCATAAAGTAACTGCATTATGAAATTATTGTTATTAGGAGACGAAGCCATCGCATTGGCTGCTATCCATTCGGGCATCTCCGGAGTATACGCCTATCCCGGCACTCCCTCAACCGAGATTACCGAATACATACAGAACAGCCAGAAAGCAGACCCGGCTTCTGAACGGATATTCTGCAGATGGTGTACCAACGAGAAGACCGCCATGGAGGCAGCCCTAGGCATGTCCTACATGGGAAAACGCGCGTT
Source organism: Candidatus Coprenecus stercoravium (assembly GCA_019116865.1). Lineage (GTDB taxonomy): Bacteria > Bacteroidota > Bacteroidia > Bacteroidales > UBA932 > Coprenecus > Coprenecus stercoravium. The sequence goes on from DXAW01000043.1 coordinate 18,979, forward strand.
GGTGTGCATGAAACACGTAGGCATGAACGTGGCCGCCGACGCCTTTGTCAACTCGGCCATGACCGGAGCCAACGGAGGACTGGTAGTAGTGGCAGCGGACGACCCCTCGATGCACTCGTCACAGAACGAACAGGACTCCCGTTTCTACGGCAAGTTCGCCATGATACCTGTGTTCGAGCCTTCGTCGCAGCAGGAAGCATACGACATGGTCCGCGACGCATTCGATTATTCCGAAAAGCGCAGGATACCGGTGCTGCTGAGAATCACCACACGTATGGCGCACTCCAGGGCGGAAGTGGAGACATGGCACAGCACATTGTCCCAGAAACAGATGTCCTACCCTGAGAACCCCCGCCAGTGGGTGCTGCTTCCGGCCAACTCGAAAGTACGCAACGACAAGCTCGTCGAGGAGCAGTCCCTGTTTGAGAAAGAGTCCGGAGAGGATCCCCGCAACAGATTCATACCCGGAGAGGACAAGAGCCTTGCCATCGTCACCTGCGGTATCGCATACAACTACCTGATGGAGAATTTCCCCGGAGGAGTTCCCTGCGGAGTACTTAAAATCTCCCGCTATCCTCTGCCGCGCACATTGGTCAAGACAATGGAGGCGGAGGGCATCAACCGCATAATAGTGATGGAAGAGGGACAGCCCCTTGTGGAGGAGAGCATAAGAGGCATGATAAGCTCCGACATACAGGTGGACGGACGGCTCACCGGAGTACTTCCCCGCACCGGAGAGCTTTCCCCGGACAGCGTTCGTAACGCCGTAAGACTTGCCCCCCACAAGACATTCCCCAAAGACGACATAGTGGTGCCCAGACCGCCCGCCCTCTGCCAGGGATGCGGTCACCGCGACATGTACGCCGCACTCAACGAAGTAGCGGCCGAATATGAGCATTCCAGAGTATTCAGCGATATCGGATGCTACACGCTAGGCGCTCTCCCTCCCTTCAGAGCCATACATACATGCGTCGACATGGGCGCATCCATAACCATGGCCAAAGGAGCGGCCGACGCAGGTCAGTTCCCTTCGTTCGCAGTCATCGGTGACTCCACATTCACCCACTCGGGCATGACCGGACTTCTCGACTGCGTCAACAGCAACGCCAATGTCGTCATTATCATCTCCGACAACCTGACTACCGGCATGACCGGAGGACAGGATTCAGCCGGCACCGGCAGACTTGAGAGCATATGCGCGGGCATAGGTGTGGATCCCGCCCACATCAGAGTAGTGGTGCCCCTGCCCAAGAACATGGAGGAAATCAAGAACACCATTCGTGAGGAAGTAGAATACAAAGGCGTCTCTGTCGTCATCCCCCGCAGGGAGTGCATACAGACATTCAAACGCCACGCAAAAGCGAAAAAACAATAATTTAAACTGCAAACCGATATGAAACAAGATATCATCTTAGCCGGAGTGGGAGGACAGGGTATCCTCTCGATAGCCACAGTTCTCGGGGAAGCGGCCCTGACTGGCGGTCTCCATATCAAACAGGCTGAAGTTCACGGCATGAGCCAGAGAGGCGGAGACGTGCAGAGCAACCTGCGTATCTCTTCCGACCCCATAGCCAGCGACCTTATTCCCTTCGGACAGGTAGACATGATCATGTCCCTGGAGCCGATGGAAGCGCTCAGATACGTGCAAGAACTTTCCACTGACGGATGGATAGTGACCTCCTCCGTACCTTTTGTCAACATCAGCAACTACCCCGCCGTCGAGGATCTGTACCGCCACCTCAACGCCATGCCGCACGCCGTAATGCTCGATGTGGAGCAGATAGCCAAGGAGGCAGGCGCACCTTCGCAGGCGGCCAACATGGTGCTTCTCGGAGCAGCCGTGCCCATGCTCGACATCAGCTTCAACGCCATCCGCGATGCGGTAGCCAAAGTGTTCGCCCGCAAAGGCGAGGAAGTGGTGGCGAAGAATATCGCAGCCCTTGAGGCCGGATACCGCCACAGTTCAGGCAGGTAAACTGCAATTTATTTTGTACGACAGATAAAAAAGGCTAGATTTGCATTTAATAAGAGTCCATGGCAAAACGTCATGGACTCTATGTAACTAATTAAAGCACTGTCGATTACATACTTATCGACGTCCCTTTGTATTGATTGAGCCTGAACTTGAATGGATGATAACAGCCAGAAGCTATGGTTTGTAATGCGCGTCACCTACCAGCGGGAAGTGGCCGCTAAAGAGAAGCTCGACACTCTGGGACTGGAATGCTTTCTGCCGGTCAGAACATTCAGAAAACGCGGGACCGACGGCAGATTCTGCAAGGTCAGGGAGCCGCTTATCCACAATTACATTTTCATCCATTCAGACAAACAGACTATCGACAGGCTGAAAACTTTCACGCTCCCCTACCTGAGATACGCCACGTCCACTATAGACGGACAGAAGGTAATAATGACTGTCCCGGAGCGTCAGATGAAAAGTTTTATAGCCGTAGCCGGAAATGAGGAGCAGCGCGCTGTTTTTCTTGACCCGGCCACCATCGACCTCACGAAAGGAGACAAGGTACGGATTACCGGAGGACCGTTTGAGGGCGTCGAAGGCACATTCATGAGGCTTCAGGGAGGCCGCGGCAAAAGGGTGGTCGTAAAAATAGACTCCATAGCCGCTGTCGCAACCACCGAACTTCAGCCTCATCTCGTCACCAAGATATGAGAAAACACAAAATAGCCGTAGCAGGCACCGGATATGTGGGCCTGAGTCTTGCGACCCTGCTCGCACAGCACCATCACGTGACAGCCGTGGACGTCATCCCTGAGAAAGTGGACCTGCTCAACAGACGAAAGTCCCCCATTCAGGACGAATATATAGAAAGATACCTGACAGAGAAACCGCTGGACCTGACGGCCACAGTGGACGGCCGGAAGGCTTATGCCGATGCGGAGCTTGTCATAGTAGCGGCTCCCACCAACTACGACCCGGTCAAGAACTACTTCGACACCACGCACGTCGAGGAAGTCATAGACCTGGTGCTCGATGTCAATCCGGACGCTGTTATCGTCATCAAGTCCACAATCCCTGTAGGATACTGCCGCAGTCTGTACGTCAAGTACTGGAAACAGGGGCTGAAAAGTCTACGTCTGCTGTTCGCCCCGGAATTCCTGCGCGAGAGCAAGGCCCTATATGACAACCTCTACCCCAGCCGTATCATTGTCGGCATTCCGAAACTTCTCCCCGGAGATGAGTTCTCTGACGAAAACGAGGCAATCAAGGCCCTGGCCGACATACCGTTTTTGGAGAAAGCCGCGCATGAGTTCTCCGCAATGCTACAGGAAGGAGCGATAAAGCAGGACATCCCTACCCTGTTCATGGGCCTGAAAGAAGCGGAGGCCGTCAAGCTGTTCGCCAACACATATCTGGCTCTTCGAGTCAGTTACTTCAACGAGCTGGACACATACGCCGAGGTCAAGGGGCTTGACTCGGCAGCCATCATTCAGGGCGTGGGGCTGGACCCCAGAATCGGCACCCACTACAACAACCCGTCGTTCGGCTACGGCGGCTACTGTCTGCCAAAGGACACCAAGCAGCTGCTGGCCAACTACGAGAACGTACCCCAGAACATGATGACCGCCATCGTCGAGAGCAACCGCACCCGAAAGGACTTCATCGCCGGACAGGTACTCAAAATGGCCGGAGCCCATGAGTACGACGGAAGCTGGGACGCATCCAAAGAGCACGAGACGGTAATCGGAGTCTACCGCCTTACAATGAAAATCGGCAGCGACAACTTCCGTCAGAGCAGCATTCAGGGCGTGATGAAGCGAATCAAGGCCAAGGGTGTCACGCTGATTATCTACGAGCCTGCACTGGAAGACGGCAGCACCTTCTTCGGCAGCCGTGTCGTCAACGACCTGACCGAATTCAAACGCCGCTCGCAGGCCATCATCGCCAACCGCTACGACTCCTGCCTCGACGACGTCAAGACTAAAGTCTACACCCGCGACCTCTTCCACCGTGACTGAAACAATTAAATATCGAATATATACTTTAAATATTTTATGAAAAATTTTGCATTAATCGGAGCTGCCGGGTATATTGCGCCACGTCATCTTAGAGCGATTAAAGATACCGGTAACAATTTAATTGCTGCATACGATAAGTTTGACAGCGTCGGTATCATGGACAGTTATTTCCCGGAAGCATCATTTTTTACAGAGAATGAGCAGTTTGACAGATATCTCTCCAAGATAAAAGGAACTGATAACCAGATAGACTGGCTGTCGATATGTACGCCAAATCATACTCACGATGCGTTTATAAGGTACGGCCTCAGACTTGGCACGGATGTAATCTGCGAGAAACCGGTTGTCCTGAATCCTTATAACATAGATGAATTGATGAAAGTTGAGGAAGAGACCGGACATAAGGCATACAATATTCTTCAGCTCAGACTGCATGATTCTATAGTCGCATTAAAGAAAAAAATAGATGAAGGCCCTGAAAATAAGATTTATGATGTGGATTTGACATACATCACATCACGTGGAAAATGGTACTATGCCAGTTGGAAGGGAGATGTTCATAAAAGCGGAGGTGTCGCGACAAATATCGGAGTTCACTTCTATGATATGCTGCAGTGGATATTTGGGCCCGTACAGGAAAACATCGTACACGTAATGAGTCATGACAGAGTTGCGGGATTTTTGGGACTGAAAAAAGCAAGGGTGCGTTATTTCTTGAGCATCAACGCTGACAATCTTCCTGAGAACGCAGTACAGGGAGAAAAGAGAACATACCGCACAATTATGATTGACGGAGATGAATTCGAGTTCAGCAAAGGATTTACAGAACTGCACACCAAGAGCTATCAGGAGATTCTCGCAGGACGCGGATTCAGAATATCAGAAGCGCGGAACTGCATACAGATAGTAAGTGACATCCGGCATTCTACTCCTATAGGACTTAAGGGAGATTATCATCCTCTTGCAAAACTTCCTTTGGCAAAACATCCTTTCGGTTGGTAATATGATAAAATGAATATGAAACTACAGATGGTGGATCTTCACGGGCAGTACATGAAGATCAAAGATGAGGTGGATGCCGGTATCCGTCAGGTGATAGAAAGCTCGGCTTTTATCAACGGTCCTCAAGTAAAGGAATTTGCCGGCAAACTGGCGGATTACGTTCACTGCAAGTACGTAATAACATGCGGAAACGGTACGGATGCGCTGCAGATAGCCCTAATGGCTCTTGACCTGAAACCCGGAGACGAGGTGATAGTACCGGCTTTCACGTACGTGGCCTCGGCGGAAGTTATCGGACTGCTCGGACTTACTCCGGTTATGGTGGACGTTGATTACAACACTTTCAATGTAACCCTAAAGAACATAGAGAAGGCGTTAAGTCCTAAGACAAAAGCCATTATTCCGGTGCATCTTTTCGGGCAGTCATGCGACATGGCACCTATTATGGAATTTGCAAATAGACATAAACTCTATGTTGTAGAAGACAATGCACAGGCAATCGGGGCACGCTATACTTTCCCGGACGGTTCCGCCAAATTCACCGGCACAATCGGTCACATCGGATGTACCTCCTTCTTCCCTTCCAAGAATTTAGGATGCTATGGAGACGGAGGCGCCATATTTACAGATGATGATGTTCTTGGAGAGCGTCTTAAAATGATTGCCAATCATGGACAGCAGGTTAAATATCACCACAAGGTTATAGGCTGCAACTCCAGACTGGACACCATTCAGGCAGTTGTGCTGAACGCAAAACTTCCTCACTTGAATGAATATTGTAGATCACGCTATGCTGCAGCGCAATATTATACTTCGGCCCTGAAAGACATTGATGGTATCATCACGCCTGTTGAGCAGCCGAACAGTACTCATGTCTACCACCAGTACACATTGAAAGTCCTCAACGGGAAACGCAATGCTCTTAAACAATATATGGCTGACAACGGGATACCAAGTATGATTTACTATCCGCTTCCCCTTCAGCAACAGGAAGCCTTCAGTAACATTACACGTGCGGCAGAAAGTCTTGACACCGCAGCAGAGCTGGCGGCCTCAGTTCTTTCGCTGCCAATCCATACTGAGATAAGCCATGAACAACAAGACATGGTGATCGATGCGATTAAAAGTTTTTTCAAATAAAATTAATAATGGCAGAATATTTTGCACATGAGACAGCAGTCGTGGATGACGGCTGCGTAATAGGAGCAGGCACTAAAATCTGGCATTTTACACATATTATGGCCGGTTGCAGGATAGGAAAAAAGTGCAATATCGGGCAGAACGTCGTTATTTCACCGGATGTGGTTCTAGGCAATAACGTTAAAATACAAAACAACGTATCAGTATATACAGGTGTGACCTGTGATGACGATGTATTCCTCGGGCCTTCATGTGTGTTTACCAATGTAATAAATCCACGAAGCGCAGTAAACCGCAAGTCAGAGTATGCAAAAACCCATGTTGGACGTGGCGCGACTATAGGCGCAAATGCCACCATTGTCTGTGGGCATGACATCGGTGAATATGCCTTTATCGGAGCCGGCGCTGTAGTCACCAAAACAGTTGCACCATATGCTTTAATGGTCGGGAACCCTGCCCGGCAAACCGGCTGGATGAGTGAATTCGGATGTAAACTGAGGTTCGATGCAGACGGATTCGCCACCTGCCCTCAGAGTGGAGATAAATATCAACTTAAAAATGGAATAGTAAATAAACTTAAATAATCAAAAATTTAGAATTATGGACATGTACAACAGACTCGTAAATAAAGAGGCAAAGCTGGCGCTGGTCGGCCTCGGATATGTAGGACTCCCTATCGCACTGGAGTTCGCAAAGAAGATATCGGTTATCGGTTTTGATATCAATGAGGCACGCCTGGCTAAAATGAGACAGGGCATTGACCCCTGCGGCGAGCTTGATTCTTCAGCATTTGAGAATGTTGATATAGAATTCACATCCTCCATCGACAAACTGCGTGAGGCCTCTTTCTTCATTGTAGCGGTGCCTACGCCTATCGATAAGTACAACAAGCCCGACCTTACCCCCCTGCTTGGAGCTTCCAGGTCCGTAGGAAAGGCCCTTAAACCCGGAGACTATGTCGTATATGAGTCCACAGTGTATCCGGGATGTACGGAAGAAGACTGCCTGCCTATATTGGAAGAGGTAAGCGGTCTCAAAGCATATAAACAGTTCAAATTCGGATATTCTCCTGAGCGGATCAATCCGGGTGAAAAAGTACATACGCTGCCAAATACTGTAAAAATCGTATCAGGATGCGACCCGGAAGCACTTGATGTTATTGCAAAAGTCTATGAACTGGTCGTTAAGCCCGGTGTGCACCGTGCCCCGAACGTAAAAGTAGCCGAGGCTGCAAAGATTATTGAGAACACTCAGAGGGACGTCAATATCGCTCTGATGAACGAACTGTCCATCATATTCAGCCGCATCGGTATCAACACCTACGATGTACTGGAGGCAGCCGGCACAAAATGGAACTTCTTGAAATTCTATCCCGGTCTTGTCGGCGGCCACTGTATCGGAGTCGATCCTTACTATTTGGTGCACAAGGCCAGCGAGCTGAAATATCACTGCCAGATAATCAGTGCCGGACGGTTCATCAACGACAGCATGGGCGGATACATCGCCAAAAAGCTAGTAAAAAGGCTCATTTCATTGGGAAAGGGAGTGCTCGGTGCCCGCATCCTGGTAATGGGCGTTACCTTCAAGGAAAATGTCTCTGACATCCGCAACTCAAAGGTAGTGGACATCATCAACGAACTCAAGGACTTCGGCTGCGACGTGGATGTCATGGACCCTCATGCGGACAGTGACGAGGTCATGCACGAGTACGGCTTCCGGCTTGTCGAGAAACCCCGTGACAGTTATGATGGCGTAGTAGTAGCCGTGGCCCATGACCAATACAAGGACCTTACCGAGGACTACTTCAAGTCACTTACATACGAGCATGCAGTGCTTGTAGACATTAAAGGTATGTACCGCGGCAAGATACATTCGCTCAAGTACTGGAGCCTGTAAATTTTACCAACGACTAAGAAGTCATACTTACGGACAGTATGACTTCTATTTATTTATCTTCAATGAAAATATGCCATCTTACGAGTGTCCACAGCAGTTCTGACACACGAATTTTTTATAAGGAGTGCATATCTCTTGCTCAAGCCGGGAACAATGTACTGCTGATTGCTCCCGGAATATCGAGAACAGAGAGAGGTGTCAACGTAATTGGCATTGGTATGCAGCCTAAAAGCCGTATGGCTCGAATGCTACTGACGACAAAAAGAATCTATAAAAAATCCTTGGAACAAGATGCGGACATCTATCACCTGCACGATCCGGAATTGCTACCGTACGCTTTAAAATTAAAACGGAAAAGCAAATGTGTCATTTTCGATTCACACGAAAACATACTGGAATATATGGAGTCAAAATCATATATTCCCAAACCTGCCAGAAAAATCGTATCATCACTATTTAAAAGATATGCGACCCGTATACTGCGTAAAATAGATGGCATTATTTCTGTAACCCCCTCATTCTGTAATGACTTCAAGGCCATCAATCCAAATACGGCCTTAATAACCAATTATCCTTTTTCCCCCGATACCTCTGACAATTCCGAGACAATCAAAAAGCAACGGCAATTATGTTTTACCGGGGGAATCAGCGAACAATGGTGCATAGATTTAATACTTAAAGTCATAGATGATATTCCAGAGACAAATATCGTTCTTTGCGGCTCATTTGACAATGATGAATACGAACGGAAACTGAAAGACATGCCTGCCTGGTCAAAATGTGATTATTTAGGAATCCTGCCCTTCAACAAGGTAAAAGCCACTCAACAATCTTCAAGTATCGGGTTGTGTATATTGAAATACTCACAAAATACGAATTTTAAAGAAGGCACATTGGGAAACACAAAACTTTTTGAGTACATGTCTTCTGGTACGGCCGTAGTCTGCACCGACTTCAATATCTGGTCTGAAATAATCGACAGATATCATTGCGGAATAGTCGTGTCTCCTAATGACCCAGATGCAATAAGTAATGCCATAAATTATTTATTGTCCCACCCAGAAAAATGTATAGAGATGGGTAAAAACGGGAAAAATGCAGTCACCCTTGAATTCAATTGGGAGACGCAGGCAGATTCTCTTGTGAAATTCTACAAGCAAATCACGGACAATGCTGCGCTCAAATAAAACATCAAAAATTTTCAATGTAATATCATTCTCATACCTGGCGTATGTGGTAATACTATTTTATGTTGCAATACAGTATTTCCCGACTGCCTTCAAAACCAGTTATAACGGGTTGCTATTTCCGGCCGAACTGAATTTATTCCGTCTTATAACATCCATTATTCTTTGTCTGATTCTGTTACTTATAATAAGGCGACGTTATTGCAAACCGAAAAAAGTATCAGAAATGACAGTCTTATTACTTCTTATCCTTTATTTTATTCCAGGTCTGGTTATTTATAGCGTCACAACAATAAGCAATGTATATTATTTCGCATATATTGTTTTTATGGCAATGATGCTCATATCTGACCGTATAGTCAGGCGTCCCAAAGTCGGAATCCATATTAAAGGGATAAACAATAACATTGTCTTAAAAGTTCTGATAGCGGTCAGTCTGTTAACCACGGTCTATTTATCATTTGTATTCAAACAAGTATTTTCCTTTTCAAAATTACTGATAGTTCTCACTGATGTATATGAGACAAGAGCCACCGCACTGCAGGTACACTGGCTGATCATCACATTACAACAATGGGCCGTTTACTTTTGTGCATTTATGATTACATATTCGCTGCTAAATAAAAAATACCTGCTCACTGTCGTTTTTATTTTCTGTGAATTATTTTTCTTTATACTGCAAGGGAACCGCATAGGCCTATTCGTTACCGTATTGGCTATTGTCTTTGGATGTTTTAAAAATATAAGTCCAAAAATAGTTTCTATTGGAACATTAAGTATTATTGTACTGATTTTAATCGAGTGCATCATATGGGAGAACGGTGGGATAATCACTAACATCTTCAGAAGATTCAGCATTGTTCCTAACAGAATTGCATACCATTATTTTGATTTTTTTCAATCCAACACTCCTGACCTACTTCGTTCCACATTCCCAAGAATCTCAGAGACAATGCTTGGATTACCGTCACCATACGCCAACATCGCTCACACAATTGGAGAGACATACTTTCACGCCGAAATGGGCGCAAATACCGGAATGATGGGCTCCGCAATGTTTACTTTCGGCATCTTCGGATTGGTAATCGAACCGATTTGCATCGTACTATTCACACGTATATTGGACAAATGCACGATGCACATAACCAATAAATCCTTGCTGTTTTCCATCGCCGCGGTATTCTGCTCATTACTTATAAACGCACCAAACGCCCTTGCCAACTGTCTTAGTCTATCCTACTACCTACTTTTGATCCTATCCCTATTATTTGTCACTCTTGACAAGAACAATGACAATTCAATAAAAGCCAAAACGACTGCCATACTACCCTCGTTATGAAAATCCTGTATATCACATATATCGACTTAAATGCTCCTCAAACCTCCGGATCCAGTGTAAGACCGAACAAAATGCTTCACGCATTTCTTGAATCGGGGCATACAGTTAAGCTTTTAAGCGGCAGTACAGAATATATACATAGAACACAACGCAAACATTCCATAAAAGAGATTCTTTCATGGCTAGAAAACGAAACGCCTGATATATGCTATATTGAATCCAGTACCTATCCAATAATATTCCATGCAGACAGGAAACTTATCAAGCGAATACATAAGCTAGGCATCCCCATTGGATATTTCTACCGTGATTTCTACAGAAAATTCCCCAAGCTGTTTCCTCGGAGAAAAGGGTTTGTTAATTTCATTAAAGAATCATTTCTAAATATCCTACAATATAAAACAGACAAAATACTGAATTATGCAGATATAATATACCTGCCGAGCATTCAAGCAAAACGTCTGTTCGATTATAAGGATATGAGAGCGCTGCCTCCCGCCGGTGACAACAAATTAATACCACACCCCTATAATAAAACGATAATCTACGTAGGCGGCATATCAAAGCACTATGGCGGAGATTTGTTGATAGAAGCATTCAAATTACTGAACAGTGATGCATCCGAATATAAGCTAATGCTTGTATGCCGTGAAAATGAATGGAGCAAAGTGCCGGAAGAGGATAAGCATTATCCATGGTTACAATGCTTTCATGCATCAGGAGAAGCACTCGCACAATTATACGCAGCAGCAGCAGCAGCAATCATAACAAAACCGGACAATGAGTATAACAACCTTGCAATATCCGTGAAACTCTTCGAATACATGAGTTATGGCCTACCTGTCATATCTACTGATAATGATGCCATGTCCGATATTATAAGGCATTACGGACTTGGACTCATCGCTTCGTCAGCAGAAGAATTAGCGGATGCAGTCAAATCGATGCTTAACAATAAGGACCTCTACGACAATTTCTGCCAAAACACTGCAACTGCTCTAAATAACAATAATTTATGGGCCAACAGGGCAGAACAGGTTGTTAAGGATCTGAGCGCACTTAAATCTAACAAACAGCATTGACGCCTATATCAAAACAGATGTCAAACATTTGCGCAAGAATAGCATCTCTGCTGAAAAACGGATTTGGCCACGTATTCATCGGTACCTTCCTGAACAAAGGTATTGCGATGATATCATCCGTAATCGTCGCAAGGATTATTGACAAGACAGAATACGCATACCTAAGTTATTCTGAAACACTTTACGGTTATTTAATTTTATTCGCCGGATTAGGTATGTCTTCCGGACTGTTGAAAGTATGCTCCGGAAAAACGGCAGGACCACAAGACAAAGCATATCTATCTTATGCCGCAAAATGGGGCGCCGGCTTTGAGGCATTAATCACAATATGTCTCATCATAATATGCTTAGCCGTGACGCTACCCTTTCCAGAAGCCAGATTCTATATCATTTCCACCGCTTTGTATCCGGCTGTTTATTCCATATATGACACTCTTGTCTGCTATATCAGGGCAAAACAAAAAAACATACTATTTGCCCGACTCAATGTTCTATACTCCCTATTGACATGCGTATTCAGCATTATTCTGGTTCTTTGGATCAATGCTATCGGTATAGTCATTGCACGGTATCTCGTTTTAATTTGCGTTGGTGCCATTGCGTTGTTCTCCATTAAAAACTCTTTCACCACTCAAGACTGCTCCACCATCAGCAAATCCGAGAAACGCTCATTTTGGATTATGTCCTTATCGTTGATGGCCGCCAATATTTTCTCAGGAATGATGCCGTTCAACGAAAACCTTCTAATTAGTAATCTTATTGCCGACGAAGTTACAACTGCAAATTTCAGAGTGGCCAGTCTGTTTCCTCAATTGCTGCTCTTGGTATCGCAGGCTCTCATGATTTACTTCTTTCCCATTGTGTCAGAAATGGACAATCATGGAGCAGACACTGTAACAATAAAAAAATACATCATTAAAATCGGCATCCTTAATTTTGTATTGGTTATTTTCTCTTTACTAATCGGTATTGTGCTGACACCATTTCTTATATCTTTTTTCTATACTCAGAAATATGCTGACGCTATCCCTATCGCTTACTTATTATGGATAATGCGAGGGATAAACGCAGCGATAAGAATTGTTCCAATGAATATGCTTATAGCAGTCAGGGCTTACAAGTTTAATTTAATTATGTCTGCCTTCTCAGCGTTTATCCAACTATTGCTGGACTGGTATTTCATAAAACATTTTGGAATAGTCGGAGTAGCCTATGGGACAATTGCCGTTTATCTGATAAGCGGTATCATCTACTGGGTATTCCTACTCAACCGTCTAAAAACAAACAAAACTCTTTTATGAATAAATTATGTAAAAAGGTCTTAAAAAAGCCTTATACTTACTTAATGTTCTGCAAAAACACCATTAAAGGCGCATACTGTCAATTCATCACGAAGCATTTTCCCCAATTGAACGCCATGACCGAGATGAAACGCCAAAAACAAACCGAACTTCTACGACCGGTGAATATAAAAGAACCGATTTATTTTAATGAGAAAATGCTTTGGTTGAAATACTATTTATATAATCAGAGTCCCGTCGTCGCACAATGCTACAACAAATATACAGTAAGAAAATACGTAGAAAGCAAAGGCCTCGGCTATATCCTCAATGATTTATATGGTGTCTGGAATAATATTGATGACATCCCGTGGACAAATCTTCCTGAAGAATTTGTCATCAAACTCTCCAACGGTTACTATGGCCATGTATTTAAACATAAAGATAATGAACTCGATATTGCCGCCGCAAAAAAGACTTTGGAAGACACACGGCGACGCTGTAAATACGCATTTAAAATATCCGGTGACTTATTTGCATATGGAACAACTCCTGTATATATATGCGAACGCCTTCTGCACTCTGATTATGGCTATTCTTCTCCTGAGGACTATAAATTCTATTGTTTCAATGGCGTTCCGGTTCTATTAAATTATTTTGTAAATCGCAGATATGTTAATGGGCAAATGTCCTATGATATGGTCCATCTTGACTTGAGGAATTTCTCTTTCAGACCAGACATAGAACTCGGCTGCTCTGAGAATGTCAAAGAATTTCCTAAAAGTCTTAATCAAATGATAGAAATAGCAAAAATCCTTTCTCGGGACTTTCCATTTGTCAGAGTTGACCTATACGAGGAAAACGGCAAGCCTGTTTTTGGAGAACTTACATTTACACCATACCATTCACAAACCAAGACGTCCCTTATCGAATTAGGGAATCTGCTAGATCTCAGCAATATAGATAAATATTACAAAATTCTTTTACCTGATACTACTGCATAATGCATATTCTTTTTGTCACACGGGGTTGTCGTTCTCAAGCCTACCCTCTTTTAGGTATTTTTGAGACGGACCAAGCCAAGGCTCTTTGTTCGCTTGGTCTCAAAATCTCCTATCTGGCAATTGATCTGCGCTCCATACGCAGACGTAGAAAATTAGGATACCATTTCTATAATAAAGATGGCTTTGATGTATTTGAATTGTCATTACCTATAGGAGCTGTCCCAATAAAGCTGTTTACATTCATCGGACGCCTATGCGCCCTTTTCCTATATCGTAAAGTCGTAAAAAAGAATGGCGTCCCTGACATAATACACTCTCATTTTGCCAATATAGGAACCATAGCGTCTGTTTTAAAACGTAAATACAATGTCCCTTTAGTCCATACCGAACACTCTTCTGAAATTATATACAACAAGATAGACTCGATAAAGAAAAGACTTTATGGTAAAGTCTATACAGATGCCGATGCTGTTATCGCCGTCTCTCCTGCTCTCCAAAAAGCATTGAGGGACACTTTTAAAGTTGATGCCTTGATGATTTTCAACATCATTGACTTTAATACTTTTACCAATATCAGAAATATCAACGGCAACAATACTTTCACTTTCGTATCTGTTGGAGGTCTCATTTATAGAAAAGGTTTTGATTTACTGATTACCGCTTTCGCTGAATTAAGTAAAGATATAAACGCCAACCTGGTAATAGTAGGTCAAGGCCCATTACTGCCATCACTTCAAGACCTCAGCCGCGAATTGAATGTCGCAGACAAAATCATATTCACCGGGAATATGGACAGAGAGAGTATTGCAGCGATAATGAGTAAGTCACAAGCCTTCGTCCTTGCATCCAGAGGAGAAACCTTCGGTGTCGTATATGCTGAAGCAATGGCCGCCGGCCTGCCTGTAATCGCCACAAAATGTGGCGGTCCTGAATCGTTTGTGAATAGCGGCAATGGCATCTTGGCTCCTACAGACAATATTCAAGGACTCGTAAAAGCAATGAAATACATATACAATAACATTGGGCAATATGATAGTATGAAATTAAGAAATCAGGCCTATCTTATGTTTTCCTATCAGAGTATCGGACAAAAAATCATCAATCTATACAAAACTATCATAAATCATAATATGACAAAATGAAAATACTGCTGATTAATCATTATGCCGGAGCTCCGGAACTGGGTATGGAGTTCCGGCCATTCTATATGGCCAAGGAATGGGGAAAACTTGGACATGAGACTCTTATCATCGGAGGCAGTTTTTCTCATCTGAGACGAAGACAGCCGTCAGATGATGAAAGGGTTATAGATGGAGTGCATTATTCCTGGGTTAAGGTGAACAAATATGCCGGAAATGGTATAGGAAGAATCATTTCGATATTCCTTTTTATTCTTAAGTTATTTTTTAGATTCCGACATTACTTGGGAGATTTTCAGCCTGACATAGTTATCGCTTCTTCTACCTACCCCATGGACATCTATCCTGCACGAAAGATTGCAAGACATTATCATGCCAAGTTGATATATGAGGTTCATGACTTATGGCCTCTGTCTCCGATGGAGTTGGGCGGCTATTCAAAGAATCATCCTTTTATCAGAGTTGTGCAACGTGCGGAGAATTACTGCTACCGTCATGCAGATGCTGTAGTATCCATGTTGCCTGCAGCAGAGCAGCACATGATTGAACATGGGTTGGAAAAAGGTAAATTTAATTATGTGCCGAATGGCATAGACCTGACAGAATGGAATACTTCAGATGATATAGACAATCCGTACGCAGAGGACTTACAAAAATTCAAGGACGATGGTTGCTTCATTTTATGTTATACAGGAGGTCATGCCATATCCAATGCTTTGGACGTTCTTTTAGATGCATTAAAAATAATTGCAGATACAGATATTAAATGTCTGCTAGTCGGTAATGGACAAGAAAAATTACGTTTAATGAAACGTGTGGAACAAGAAGGGATAAGGAATGTGTTTTTTTATAATCCGGTTCCTAAAAGCAAAATACCACCGTTACTCAAATCAGTAGATGCGCTGTATATCGGATGGCATAAAAGCCCACTTTATCAATATGGCATTTCACCTAATAAATTATTGGATTATATGATGGCCGGCAAACCAATCATTCACTCTGTATGCGCAGCAAATGATTGGGTAAAAGATGCAGAATGCGGAATCTCAGTTGACGTTGAAAATCCGCAAGCTATCAGTGATGCCATAATAGCACTTAAAAACATGCCTGAAATAGATAGGGAGAGACTTGGAGAAAATGGACGTAGATACGTTCTTGCAAATCACACGTATGGAGTTCTAGCAAAGCGTTTTGCAGATGTAATGACAAATATTCTGAAGAAATGAAAATAGTAACAGTTATCGGGGCGCGTCCCCAGTTCATCAAGGCAGCTGTAGTAAGCAGAGCGATAGCTGCGCATAAGGATATCAAGGAAGTGATTGTCCACACCGGGCAGCACTTCGATGCCAATATGAGCGACATCTTTTTCGAGGAGATGTGCATTCCGAAGCCGGACTACAACCTGAATATAAACGGTCTCGGCCACGGTGCCATGACCGGACAGATGCTGGAGAAGATAGAGACGGTGCTTCTTCAGGAAAAGCCGGATTGGGTTCTGGTGTACGGAGATACGAACTCGACCATCGCAGGAGCACTTGCCGCAAAGAAGCTCCACATCAAGGTGGCCCATGTGGAGGCAGGACTCCGCTCATTCAACATGGACATGCCCGAGGAGATAAACAGAATCCTTACAGACCGCATCAGCGACATACTTTTCTGCCCGACAGAGACAGCTGTGAATAACTTGAAAAAGGAGGGCTATGAGAATATAAACTGCCGGATAATCCGCAATGGCGATGTGATGCAGGATGCCGCTTTGTTTTATGCTGGCAGAGCAGTGCGTCCCAAAACTGACATACCTGAAGACTTTGTACTGTGTACAGTTCACCGTGCCGAGAACACCGATGATCCGGAACGCCTCAGGAACATTTTCTCCGCCCTTGAGGAGATATCAAAAACCTGCCGGGTAGTCTTGCCTCTGCATCCCAGAACTAAAGGCAAACTCTCCGCCATCGGATACGACACCAACAACTCGCACATACTCTTCATCGAACCGGTCGGCTATCTTGAAATGGTATGGATGCTCAAGCACTGCCGCCTGGTCATGACCGACAGCGGCGGACTGCAAAAAGAAGCCTACTTCTTCGACAAATACTGCATAACCTTAAGGGATGAAACGGAATGGGTGGAATTGGTTAAATACGGATACAATTTTCTGGCAGGAGATGATAAGGGAAAAATTATTTCACTTTACAACCATATATCGGATAAAAACAATATAGAACAAAAAACACCGTTATATGGGAATGGAAATGCAGGCGATTTAATCGTTGAAACATTAAGAAATTACTAAATGTCCATTGTTGATTCATTGCATATTGACGGTGATATTCATGAAGACCGCCATTATCGTATCATATATGCTACGGACGCATCAGCATATCGTGAGATGCCGGATGCTGTGGCATTCCCGAAGCATGAGGAGGACATCAAGGCGCTTGTACGATATGCATCCGGGAATCATCTGAATCTGATACCGCGTGCGGCAGGGACATCTCTTGCCGGACAGGTAGTGGGTAAGGGTATTGTCGTAGATGTTTCCAGGTACATGAACAATATCCTGGAGATAAATCCTGAACAGCGGTGGGTAAGGGTACAGCCGGGTGTGGTGCTGGACGAACTGAACGAATATTGCAGCCACTACGGCCTGTTCTTTGCCCCTGAGACATCCACGTCCAGCAGATGTTGTATTGGAGGCATGGCCGGCAATAATTCATGCGGCTCGCACTCCCTGGTGTATGGAAGTACTAGAGACCATGTAATTGAAGCCAGGGTCGTACTCAGTGATGGCTCGACGGCAGTTTTCGGTCCTCTTTCAGATAATGAGTTGGAGAATAAATGCAGCGGGGATACATTGGAAGGCCGGATATATATGGAGATGCTGGCGATGCTTAATGATGAGGGCAATAGAAAAGACATTAAGGATAATTTCCCGGAACCTTCTATACGGCGCAGAAATTCTGGATATGCGATAGATGAGCTGTTGAACAGCAGACCCTTTAATTTCTGTAAACTGATAATCGGCTCCGAAGGGACATTAGCCTTTATTACGGAACTTAAACTTCACCTTGAGCCGTTGCCGCCGAAAGAAAAGGCAGTGGTCTGTGTGCACTGTGCAAGTCTCGAAGAGGCATGTAATGCGAATTTGGCAGCACTGAAGCATGAACCGCGGGCCATAGAGCTTATGGACGATCAGGTCCTCCAACTGAGTAAGAAAAACATTGCCCAGAATAAGAACCGCTTCTTTATCCAAGGAGATCCGGCAGCAATCCTTATAGTAGAGATAGCAAAGGACTCATTGGATGAAGTGAACCATGAGGCTGATCTTTTGGAGAATGATTTGAGGAGACAAAACTTAGGATATCATTACTCGAGAGTCTATGGAAAAGACATCAGCAGAGTATGGGCTCTTAGAAAAGCCGGCCTTGGTTTGTTGTCAGGAATGCCGGGCAGTGCGAAACCAGTGTCGTTGATTGAGGATACGGCTATTAATCCTGAAAAACTGTTCGCTTTCCTGACCGACTTGAAAGTTGTACTCGACAGTTACGGACTTAGTTGTGTTTATCATGGCCATATCAGTACCGGAGAATTGCATCTGAGACCTATTCTCAATCTGAAGGAAGAACATGACAGACGGCTTTTCAGAGTAGTGGCTACTGAAACGGCACGGTTGGTTAAAAAGTACCGTGGTTCGCTGAGCGGAGAGCACGGTGACGGAAGACTGAGGGGAGAATTTTTGCCATTGATGTTTGGAAAGAAAGTATATGCCCTGTTCAAGAATGTAAAGCATATTTGGGATGAGAACGGGATATTCAATATGGGGAAGATAGTCGATACTCCGCCGATGGATTCTTGCCTTAGATATGAGGTCTGCCATGGTATTGAAAATACCTATTTCGATTTTTCAAGACAAAAAGGATATTTGTGTGCTGTCGAGCAGTGCAACGGCTCAGGAGACTGCAGGAAGTCCTATCTGTTCGGAGGAACTATGTGTCCTGTCTACAGGGCTACACGAGATGAGAAAAATTCCACAAGAGCGAGGTCGAACATACTCCGTGAACTACTAATTCATCCGGAAGGAAACAAGATGTTCAGCCAGCCGGAAGTGCTGTCGGCGCTTGATTCCTGTTTGTCCTGCAAGGCATGCAAAGCGGAATGTCCGTCCAATGTGGATATGGCCAGATATAAGGCAGAGTACCTGCAGCATCATTATGATGAGACCAGCATCCCGTTGCGCAGTTTCCTTATCGCCAATCTGACCAGGATACAGAAGATAGCAATGGCATTCCCTGCTGCGTACAATGCGGTAGTGTCCTCAAAAATATTTTCCTCTATTTTAAAAAAGGTACTGCGGTTCGCACCTCAAAGAGCCATCCCGAAGATTTACAGATTTACTTTAAAGCATTGGCTAAGAACGCATCCTGATAGCACCTCTTACGACCGTAAAGTTTATCTGTTTGCTGACGAGTTTTCCAATTACATGGATGTGGAAATCGGTATCACCTTTATCAAGCTGTTGAGAGCACTGGGATATCAAGTAACAATACCGGAGCATGTAGAGAGCGGCAGGACAGAACTTTCCAAGGGACTGGTGAAAAAGGCTAAAAAGATTGCCCGCAAAAATGTCATGTTTCTCAAAGACATTGTGAACGAGCAGATACCGCTTGTAGGAATAGAGCCTTCGTGTATACTGTCTTTCAGGGATGAGTATCCTGATCTGGTAGGGGAAGACTTAAAGGAGACGGCTGTATCATTGGCCCGTAACTGCCTGCTTTACGATGAGTTCATAGTCCGTGAAGTACAGAAAGGGAATATAACGTCAGAACAGTTTATTGCCAAGGAACAAAAAATAAAACTGCACGGGCACTGTCATCAGAAAGCCCTGATATCTATAGAGCCTTCAAAGAAAATGTTGTCTTTACCGGCAAATTATCATGTGGAAGTTATACCGTCAGGATGCTGCGGCATGGCCGGAGCATTCGGCTATGAAAAGGAACATTACAGCTTGTCTATGCAGATTGGAGAGCAGGTTCTTTTCACAGCCGTGCGTTCGGCTGTCCAAGGAACATTGATTGCAGCACCGGGCACAAGTTGCCGTCAGCAGATAATGGACGGGACCGGCGTTAAGGCATATCACCCTATCGAGATTCTATATCAAGCACTAATTTAATAAAAAGTATTCTCTATATGCGTAAAATACCTTTTTCGCCTCCAGATATGACGGAGGCCGAGTTCGCGATGGTAAAAGAAGTACTGGCTTCTGGATGGATTACCACCGGACCGAAAACTAAGGAATTTGAACATCTGATAGCGACCTATTGCAATACACAACAAGCTGTATGTCTCAATTCTGCCACTGCTTGCATGGAGATGGCGCTGCGGGTGCTGGGCATAGGTACTGGTGACGAAGTAATCGTACCGGCCTATACCTATACGGCTACGGCCAGTTCAGTGTGCCATGTGGGTGCAAGACCTGTGATGGTGGATTGTACTCCTGGGAGTTATGAGATGGATTACACCAAAGTAGCAGAAGCGATAAATGAAAAAACCAAGGCAGTGATGCCGGTGGATCTTGGCGGAGTGGTTTGTGACTACGACAGGATATATGAGGCGGTCGAGTCTAAAAAAGCACTCTTCAGACCGGCGAATGATATCCAGAAGGCATACGGAAGGCCAGCGGTGATAGCCGATGCAGCCCATGCTTTCGGGGCCAGGCGGCACGGGAAGATGTGCGGTTCGATAGCAGACTTTACCTCGTTCTCGTTCCATGCGGTGAAGAATCTGACTACGACTGAGGGTGGGGCGCTGACATGGCGCTCTCATGAAGGACTGGACGACGACGCGGTCTATAAGCAGATTCAGTTGCTGTCGCTGCACGGTCAGAGCAAGGATGCGCTGGCCAAGACTCAGCTAGGTGCCTGGGAGTACGACATCGTCGCGCCGTACTACAAGTGCAACATGACAGACATCATGGCCGGTATCGGTCTAGCTCAATTCAAAAGATACCCGGAACTGCTGCACCGCCGCCGTCAGATTATTGAGGCGTATAATAAAAGATTACATGACTACGATGTGAATGTATTGAATCATTTCGGACCGAATCATTCATCCTCCGGGCACTTGTATTTGGTGCGTCTCCTCGGCAAGGATGTGGACTACCGAAACGATGTGATAGTCAGGATGGCCGAGCGCGGCATCGCCTGCAACGTGCACTATAAGCCGCTTCCGATGATGACAGCCTACAAGGACCTCGGCTACGACATCAAATATTTTCCCAATGCCTACGACCAGTACCGCTGCGAGGTAACACTCCCGCTGCACACCCATCTGAACGACGAAGACGTGCAGTATGTCATGGACAATTTTACAGACATAATCTCAACACTAAAAAGGTGAAACGGATTTTCGACATCATAATTAGCGGATTAGGACTACTTATTCTTAGTCCGCTTTTTTTAATTCTTGCTATTTGGATTAAATACGACTCTCCTGGACCTGTTTTCTATCGTCAAACCAGAGTCGGAAAAAACAACAAAGACTTTCGTATATTCAAATTCCGGTCTATGAAAATTGGCTCTGACAAATTGGGTCTAATCACTGTCGGCGGCCACGATCCACGAGTAACAACGTCGGGATATTACATAAGAAAATACAAACTTGATGAACTACCACAACTCATAAACGTATTCATCGGTGATATGAGCCTGGTGGGTCCCAGACCTGAAGTTCGTAAATATGTTGACATGTATAACTCCGAACAACTTCACGTCCTAGACGTCCGTCCCGGTATTACCGACATGGCTTCAATCCGATATAGAAATGAAAATGAGATTCTTGAGCAAGCAAAGAATCCCGAAAAATACTACTGCGATGTCATCATGCAAGACAAACTTCGCATCAATCTTGAATACGTATCCCACCACACATTCTTAGGAGACATAAAAATTATAGTGCAAACTCTGAAAACAATAATCACAAAATAAGAAAGGTGATAAAACGAAAAAAGACCAGCGGAAAACTGGTCTTTTTTGTTGTGGAGAGCAAGGGAGTCGAACCCTTGACCTCCTGCTTGCAAGGCAGGCGCTCTAGCCAACTGAGCTAGCCCCCCAATAAAAAAATTCAGCCCTTTGACACTGAATGTAGTCCCGAGCGGACTTGAACCGCTGACCCCTACATTATCAGTGTAGTGCTCTAACCAACTGAGCTACGGGACTGAATAATATTACAAAAAATAATAGCATCCGGGTGAAAAAGGAGAGAAATAATCTCCAACCGATCGGAAAGCTCCAAAAAGGAGGTGTTCCAGCCACACCTTCCGGTACGGCTACCTTGT
>DXAW01000044.1 GCA_019116865.1 Candidatus Coprenecus stercoravium
TTCTTACCCAGAGGATCCAGAATATTCTTTATCTGCTCGGAGTTGACAGCTGACAGGTCACGGGACTTCTCCTTGAGAATCTCGGCAGCAGAGTCCTTGAATGTCAACACCATCTTCTGGAGCTTCTCATCGTATTCGCGGCGCATGGTCTCTGCCTCCGCCTTCCGGGCCTCCTTCTGCTCTTCCAGGTTCTTTTCCAACATCTCTGCCCTTGCCTGAGCCACCTGACGGTCAGAAGATGCCGCAACCGCCTCCGCCCGTGCTTCCTCCAAACGTGCGCGCACGGCAGACAGCTCGGAATTCACTGCAGCAAGATTTTCCTGCAGCATCTGACGGTCTTTCTCTGCAAGAGCAGCATCCTTCCTACGGACAGAGGCCTGAATTATCCAAACCACCGCCGCTCCTATTATCAGTCCTATGACCGCTGACAGCACCCAGAGCATACTTCCCTATTGGCTTAGAAACTGCTCTTGAGTCCGGTGGCGCGGTTGAATACCGGCAGTTCCGGTGTAGAGTCCTTGTCCTTGATGTAGTAGCCGTTGCGCTCGAACTGAACGGCGATGCCGGAAGCATCCTCCAGCAGGCCGGGCTCGGCGAGAGCGTCCACCTCCTTGAGCGAATCGGGATTAAGATATGCCTTGTAGTCCTTGCCCTCGGGAATGCCGCTCATGTCGGCTTCGGTGAAGAGCCGGTCGTAGAGTCTCAGGCGGACCTTCTCGCACTGAGTGGCGTTGACCCAATGAATCGTGCCCTTGACGGAGCGCCATGTGCCGCTGCCGGGCTTGGTGGTCGGGTCGTAGGTGCAGCGGATCTCGGTGATATTGCCCTCGGCGTCCTTCACTACCTCCTCGCACTTGATGATGTAGGAATATTTCAGGCGCACCTCTCCACCGGGACGAAGACGGAAGAACTTCTTGGGAGGCTCTTCCATGAAGTCAGCCCGCTCGATATAAAGCTCCCTGCCGAAAAGGATGGTCCTCTGTCCGGCCTCGGGGTCCTCGGGATTCTTAGGGGCGGTACAATATTCTGTGCGGCCGGTCTCCACCTCGGTTGCCGCACTGCACTCTCCGTCGTTCCAGTTGGTGATGACCAGCTTGACGGGGTCGGTGACCACCATATAGCGGTTGGAACGCTTGTTCAGGTCCTCGCGCAGGCACCACTCCAGAAGCGAGAGGTCTATGAGGTTGTCCCTCTTGGCCACTCCCACCTTCTCGGCAAAATTGCGGATGCTCTCGGGAGTATAGCCCCTACGGCGGATACCGCAGATGGTCGGCATGCGGGGGTCGTCCCAGCCGCTGACGAAACCGTTGCGCACTAATTCGAGAAGCTTGCGCTTGCTCATGACAGTATAGGTGAGGTTCAGGCGGGCGAATTCGTACTGATGCGAGGGGAAGATGCCCAGCTGCTCGATGAACCAGTCGTAGAGCGGACGGTGCACGTCGAACTCTAAGGTGCATATCGAGTGGGTTATATGCTCTATCGAGTCGCACTGGCCGTGGGCGTAGTCGTACATCGGGTAGATGCACCATTTGTCCCCGGTACGGTGGTGCGAGGCGTGGATGATGCGGTACATCAAGGGGTCACGGAACATCATGTTCGGGTGGGCCATGTCTATCTTGGCCCTGAGCACCTTGCTGCCGTCGGGGAACTCCCCGTTCTTCATCCGCTCGAACAGGTCCAGGTTCTCCTCCACGCTGCGGTTCCTCCAGGGGCTGTCCACACCGGGCTGCTGTACGGTACCGCGATTGGCGCGTATCTCTTCCTGAGTCTGGTCGTCTACGTATGCCAGGCCCTTCTTGATGAGCTCCACAGCCCAGTCATAGAGCTGCTGGAAATAATCGGAGGCATAATACTCACCGGCCCAGTTGAAGCCCAGCCATTTGATGTCTTCCTTGATGGAGTCCACATACTCTGTGTCCTCCTTCACGGGGTTGGTGTCGTCAAAGCGGAGATTGGTCTTACCGCCGTATTTCTGAGCCAGGCCGAAATTGAGGCAGATGCTCTTGGCATGGCCGATATGCAGATAACCGTTCGGCTCCGGCGGAAACCGGGTCATCACCGATTCCACCCTGCCGCTCGCCAGGTCATTCTCAATAATCTCTTCAAGGAAATTCTTCTGCACGGTCTCTTCCGCCGCGCTCTGCTGTCTGTTCAAGTCTTCCATCTTCACTGTGTATTTTACGACAGACAAAGGTATAAAAAAATCGCCACAGAGCATACTGCTTTCTGCGGCGATATCGCACTATTTCTATATGCGTACTAACGGACGGGATCCGCTGGAACTCCGGGAAGCGGCTCCCAGTTCTCAAGCTCCTCCAGAAGGACCTCCACTGCCTTGTTGAGCTGGGCGTCATTACCCAGATAGTCCTCAAACGGATTGATGTCCACCACGATATCAGGATCCACTCCACGGTTTTCTATAATCCACTCACCGTCGGTCGAATATGATGTAAAGAACGGTGTGGTCACCTGCTGGCCGTCAAGATAAGTCTTTGAGCCGGAGATACCGACTATGCCGCCCCACGAGCGCACTCCTATTATCTTTCCGATGCCGAGCTTGCGGAAGCCGTAAGGGAAAAGGTCTCCGTCCGATGAGGAATACTTGTCAATCAGGCAGACCTTGGGTCCGTAATGAGTCTGGGCAGGCACTGTCCCGGGCTTATCTCCGCCGTTGCGCGCCATAGTCATACGGTACACCTCCCTCTGCAAGCGTTCCAGAATCATAGGCGACACATTGCCGCCGCTGTTCATCCTGTCGTCTATTATCAGAGCCTTCTTGTCCAGCTGAGAGTAGAACAGCTTGGTAAACTCATTGAGTCCGGCCAGACCCATATCAGGGATATGGATATAACCTATCTGACCGCCGGACATCTCGTCCACCTTGCGGATATTGTTCTGTACCCAGTCGAAATAAGCCAGAGCGGTCTCGTCGGCAATAGGCTCCACATAGATGGTACGCGCTCCGTCCTCTGAAGGCTTCGTATTGACCTTGAGCGACGTGGTGACACCGGCCCGTCCAATCAGCGCCTCGTATATGGTTCCGAGCTCAGAAGCCGGAGTACCGTTTACCTCGACAATATAATCACCCTCCTTGACTCCGAGGCCCGGCTCGCCGAGAGGAGAACGGCGTGACGCTCCCCAGGTCTCGCTGCTGAATATCTTATTGATACGGAAATATCCGGTCTCATCCTTGGCTATGCGCGCTCCCAGAAGCCCGGTGGATATTCTTCCGGCCTGAGGCGCCTCACCGGTATTGACATAGCAGTGACCGGTGGCCAGCTCGCCTATCATCTCCCCTATAAGATAGGTCAGGTCCTGACGGTGATTGACATAAGGCAGAAGGGCGGCATATTTGTCATGCACATGATTCCAGTCCTTGCCGACCATGTTCCTGACATAGAAATTGTCTCTGTAGAGTCTCCATGTCTCGTTGAATATCTGCTCCCACTCTTTGTGGTAATCGACCACCATGCGCATATCCTTTACGGGCACCGGCTTGTCTGCCTTATAATTGGTAGTGGGAGCCACATAGAACTTACCGTCCCTGACCGCCAGAGCCTTGGTGCGGTCAGGAGTAAAGGCCAGCACTCCGCATTTGGCCACATCGGTGGTCTTAAGGGTCTCCAGATCCATCTTCTTGATCTGACCGCCCTGACGGAAATACAAAGCTCCGTCGTATGAAGCCAGCAGTGCAGGATAACCGCTCTCCAGAGGCAGGGCCACAGCCCTCTCCACGATACCGTCCAGATCGACCTTCATCTGAGGCCGCTCTTCCCTGTCCGACTTTTTCTTCTTGTTCTCTTTCCCTGAAGTCCCGTCTGACGCATTTACAACAGGCTTGTACTCGTCCCCCTTGAGTATCATAGGATCAGCGGCGTCAGCTGAAAGGGGCAGGATGAAGACATAGTTCTCCACCGAATAGGCAGAGTTCCACTCCACTCTCGAATACACCGGCCGGTAATCCCTGCCGGAAGTGAAGAACAGATACTTGCCGTCCATAGAGAAAATCGGCGAGTAAGAGTTATACCATGAAGTTGTCACCTGAGTATCCGTCCCGTCTTTCAGATTATGAAGGTATACCACTGATATGCCTGAGGCATTGGCCGTATTATACGCTATCCAGTTACCGTCAGGAGACACCTCGTAGCTGCGGATGATGCCGTAACGTCCACGGACTGCCACATCAAGAGCTCCGTCCTCGACGTCAAGTGCGTACAGCTGATTTTTCTCATCGGTAAAATACAGAGTCCTGGAATCCGGAGACCATGACAGCAGGTCGGGATATCCATCAGTGAAGGATGTGATGCTCCTGCGGGCCGAAGGATCGTCGTAGGGCATTACGTATATCTGGTACTCCCCTGACTCGTCCGAGATATAAGCTATGGTGCTGCCGTCAGGTGACCATACAGGATTGCGTTCATGTGCTCCTGGCGTGGATGTCAGATTATAGACGGCGCCCTCCGCTGCGGGAAGAGAGAATATGTCGCCTCTGAAATCTATCAGGACACGGCTTCCGTCGGGGGCCAGCTCGTAGCAGGTCTTTCTGAATATACCCTTGGCATCCTCATATGTGTACAGACGGTCGCGCGCATACAGTCCCTCGGCGTTGAAATACACCGGAACCTTCACACATGTACCGTCAGCCACGGTGAAACGGTAGATGTATCCTCCGTTTTCAAATACGATATAGTCCTGAGAATAAGACGGAAACTTGCAGTCGTACTCTGTAAAGTCCGTCATCTTCTCAGTCTGACCTGAAGTCACATTGTACTTGAAAAGGTTCATGATGCTGTCCCGGTCGGACAGGAAGTAGATATCATCCCCTATCCACATCGGGAAAATATCCTGGGCATCGTTATTGGTGATATTATGTAATTCAGTAGTTCCCACGGTATTGACCCAGATATCATCGGCCTGGCCTCCCCGATAGTACTTCCATGTACGGAACTCCCTGAACATACGGTTGAGAGCCAGCTTGGTGCCGTCCGGTGAATAAGAGCAGAAACCGCCCTCGGTCGTAGGTATCTGCACCGGCTCGCCGCCCTCGGCCGGAACCGAGAAAAGCATGCCGCGCAGACCGGCGAAGGCATACCAGCGGCTCCTGTAGACGATGTTCTTTCCGTCAGGAGTCCAGCACATCACTATATTGTTGGGGCCCATACGGTCTCCCACATCGTCCCTGTCCAGCTGTGCCGAATATGTAATCCTGGTAGGGACACCTCCTTCTGCCGGAATAGTATAGACCTCTGTATTGCCGTCGTACTGGGCCGTGAAGGCTATAGTCCTGCCGTCCGGAGAGAATCTGGAAAACATCTCGAAGCCCTCGTCCGAAGTCAGCCTTGTGGCCTCGCCTCCGTCAATTGGCACGGTATACAGATCCCCGGCATATGTAAATGCTATCCTGTCCGTTCCCACAGAAGGGAAGCGGAGCAGACGCGCCTCATCCTCCGCAGCCGAGGCAGTGAATGAGACCGCCGCGAACAAAGCGGCGATTGGAAAATATTTCAATCGATTCATTATGTTATTTATTACAATACATTCAATACCTGTTCCTTTATCTTCTCCAGCTCATCCTTCATGCGCACCACGCACTTCTGCATACCGGCATGATTGGACTTGGAACCCAGGGTGTTTATCTCCCTGCCCATTTCCTGCGCTATGAAGCCGAGCTTGCGCCCGGGGCATTCCTCCGCATCCATGGTATCGGTGAAATAGCGGCAATGCTGGCGCAGCCTCACCTTCTCCTCGTTGACATCCAGTTTCTCCAGATAAAATATCATCTCCTGCTCAAGCCTGTCATGGTCAGGCTCCAGGGCCAGTTCCTCCATGCGCGCCGTTATCCTCTGCCGGATTGCAGGCACTCTCTCCGCCTCATAGGCCTCGGCTTCGGAAAGGATGGATAGGATGTTATCCACACGGGTCTGCAAGTCATTGCGGAGCACCGCTCCTTCTTTTATTCTGAATGCCGTAAGCGCATCCACAGCCTTGTGCATAGCTCCTGATATTGCTTCCAGATCCTCCTCGTTCAGCTCGTTCTTGTCCGCCGCCACCACGTCAGGCAGACGCAGCACGGAGGAAGACAGGATGGATGCCATGAAATCCTGATGCGGATCCAGATTAAGGGACTCACATATACCTGACAACTGACGGAAGTAATCCCTGAACAGCTCCGGGTCTATCCTGCGGGCCTCAGAGCCGGACACATTTTCCGATGTCAGGAACACGTCGATATTGCCGCGCACAAGGTGATGTGTAAGATACTGTCTGAACTCCAAGTCTTTATCCTTGGGCAGCAAGGATGATTTAAGGGAGATGTCGCAGTTCTTTCCATTAAGCGAACGCACCTCCACCGTATATTTTCTGTTTCCGGACGTAACCTCGGCCTTGCCGTATCCGGTCATTGATACTACCATATGATTTTGATTTATCTTCTTTGTGACAATTTATCAGCTCTGTCGCTCCACTCGGCGGCCATCCGGGACATGCCCATCATGTCACATGCCACTGAAATGTTGTGAGCAGCGCAGGCGGCTTTTGATGTATTGGGACTGGCCGCCTCTTCCAGCCATATATCCATAGCCTTGTCCCACTCGAAAAGATAGGCCAGACGGCATGCGTCCGTCCATTTGGAATCATCGAACACATACAGGGTGACACCCACCGTCTCCCACTTAGGCGACAGCTCCGAGGCTATGGTCCTGCCTATGGACTTGAAATAATCGTCAAGGTCTCCGTTGACCTTTTCTATTGCTCTGATATCCTGAATATCCGCATCAGCCAGAAGAGACCATTCGAACACGTCAGACTCACTCAGATCCGCCACTGCGGAAGCCGAATCCGCACAATAAACCCGTACATTCATGGAGTACGGCAGGCTTACGACAGTCTGTTTCAGAAACTGGCTCTGCACATAAGCCATCTCCTCGGTATGCTTTACGGAGAAATCCCCAGTCCACAACGAGTCGGCCACTATGAGAAAATCCACTCCTGTCATGTCGTGGACACTGCGCCTGACCTCCATATCGTCCAAGTCCAGTCCTGCATACATCGAGAAGACAGGGACCACTCCTGAGTCAAAACCCAGAGCCGCCTCAAGTTCCTCCGCCATACCCACCGCCAGAGAGGCCAGCAGCACCGAATCCGGATCACCCTCCGGCGCCATCGTAAGCACTCCGGGCAAGGATGCTCCGAAATCCACATTCGATGCGGAAGGCACCTGCTTCTCCACTTGCAGCGTATAGGCTAACGGGCTACACGAGACAGCCGCCGACAATAAGGAAATCAACAATGCTATTTTTTTCATATTTCTACAACATAGTTCCATTGAGGTCATATTCGTCCGCTCCTGTTATTCTCACGTCCACAAAACTTCCCGGCTCCGGAACACCGCCGCGGCATATAACCGACACCTCTCCGTCAACCTCCGGACTCTCCTTGGACGTCCTGCCGGTGAATGTTCCGTCAACAGGCGAACATGAGTCCACAAGCACCCTTTCCACAGTCCCTATGCGGCTTTCGTTGTATCTCAACGAGATTCCTGCCTGAACCTCCATCAGTTCATCCAGCCTTTCCTGCTTGACGGACTCCGGTACCGAATCCTTCAAATTCTGTGCCCCCCAGGTACCTTCCTCCTCAGAATATGCGAACGCTCCCATCCGCTCGAACTTGTAGTCCCTGACGAATGACAGCAGGTCATCGAACTCCTTGTCCCCCTCTCCCGGATGACCCACCATAAGAGTCGTTCTAAGGGCTATGCCGGGCACCGCCTTGCGGAACTTCTCCACAAGCTCACGTGTCTGCCGGCCGTTCACGGAACGCCGCATGGCTTTCAGTACAGGGTCGGCCGAATGCTGAAGGGGAATATCCAGATATTTGCACATTTTTGAGGACGAGGCCATAATCTCAAGGACATCCTGCGGAAAAGCATCAGGGTAAGCATACAGAAGTCTTATCCACTCTATCCCGCTGATGTCGTTCAACTGCGCCAGCAGATGTCCCAGACGTCTCTGACGATACCGGTCCAGACCATAGAATGTGGTATCCTGCGCAATCACTATGAGTTCCTTGACACCGCTGTCGGCAAGCGAACGGGTCTCATCGACCAGCTTCTCCTCCGGTACAGATACATGAGGGCCTCTTATGCCCGGTATCGCACAATAAGAGCACCGGCGGTCACAGCCTTCCGAAATCTTCAGATAGGCATAGTGCCCCGGGGTAGTCAGATAGCGGCGTGTCTCAAGGGATGCATCATACCGCACCGACAACCGTTCCAGAAGCGGCTTTATCGAGAAAGCCCCGAAAAATCCGTCCACCTCCGGTATTTCGGCCGGCAGTTCCGAGGCATATCTCTGCGACAGGCATCCCATCACATAGACCTCCTTTATGACACCGCGCTTCTTAGCATCCACAGCCTCCAGCACGGCCTGAACGGACTCCTCCTTGGCATCCAGAATAAATCCGCATGTATTGATAATCAGAATATCAACATCCGCCTCTTCCAAAGGCTCCTCCTCCGGCGAGACATCATATCCGGCGGCGGACAGCTGCATAAGAAGATGCTCGGAGTCCACACGGTTCTTCGAGCATCCCATTGTCACGACACGGACTCTTTTACGGCCGTCTCTCATATACTATTTTTCCTCCTTGGGCTCCTCTTCCTTTTTCTCCTCCTCGTCCTCGAAATCCAGAGAAGCGTACTTCTTCAGAATATTGTACCACCCGACTACCTTTTTCATGTGCGAGGGATAGAAACGGTCGGAGTCATATCCGGGCAGCACCTTGCCGAAAAAGTCCTCCAAAACATTGTTAGGAGACTTGGAATCGGGAGCTTCCGCCTCGCCAAGAGCCTCCTTCATCTTCAGCAGAACGTCCTTGAGAGGTGTCTCCCCGTCCTCAGTGTAGATTGAAATGTCTGAAAGCGACGATACTTTCGCATGAGGCCCGAACACACTGCGGCGTCCTGTAAGCATGGACTCGGCTATCATTCCGTTCCTGGCCTGCGACACATAGGTGAACAGTCCCTGCTCTCCTGTAATGGCCAATATCTTCTGTAAATCTGTCTTCATGATTTTAAAATTTATTTGTGGTTATTTATTGTTCTCTCATTTTATCATACACGTCACACACCTGAGGAAGCAGAGGATGACTGAAATCCGACACTATCACATAGTCCGATGCGTCCTTCCTCATGCTGTCAGTCCACTGGTTGGCCATCCTGCTCAGAACCTGCTCCCTGGTCATAGCCGAGCGGAGCATGACGCGCTCGATTCTGAGCTCCTGCGGACAGACGACCGTCAGGACCCTGTCCGCTATTCCTTTTAAAGCCGGCTTCTCCAAATACAGGGCCGACTCCATTATTACAAAACCGGCACCGTTTCCGGCACCTTCTCTCCATCTCCTGAAATCATCCACTAC
>DXAW01000045.1 GCA_019116865.1 Candidatus Coprenecus stercoravium
ATCGAATGTTTCGACAATTCCAATATTCAGGGAACCAATCCGGTGGCCTCATGCGTGGTCTTCCGGGACGGAGCGCCGTCGAAGAAGGAGTACCGGCATTTCAATATTAAGACCGTGGTGGGGGCCAATGACTTCGCTTCGATAAAGGAGGTGGTCAACCGGAGATATTCCAGGCTGTTGTCGGAGGGGGAGGAGCTGCCGCAGCTTATAGTGATAGACGGAGGCAGGGGACAGGTCAATGCGGCCTACGAGGCTTTGGACGAGCTGGGACTTATAGGAAAGGTCAAGCTCATCGGTCTGGCCAAGCGGATGGAGGAGGTGATAGTGCCGGGGGATCCGTATCCGCTGTTTATCGACCGCAATTCGACTTCGCTGAGGTTGCTGATGCAGATACGGGACGAGGCTCACCGCTTCGGTATCACCCATCACCGTAACAGGCGCAGCGCTTCCTCGCTGGTCTCCGAGCTGGACAATATCCCCGGAGTGGGGGCGGTGAGCCGTGAGAAGCTGGTGACGAAATACCGCACTATGTCCAGGATCAAGAAAGCTCCTTACAGGGAGATAGTCAACGTCATCGGAAAGCATCCGGCCGACGCTCTCTTCGAGTGGTTCAATCTGGACAAGTCCTGACCGGCGCCGTATTGATCTTAGGTGAAGGATATTTCGAAAAGCAATCCGAAATAGTTGCGGGGGCCTGTCTGCGGGCCTGTTCTGGCGTAGCGCACACCTGCGCTGATGGGGAAATTGAGCCGGAATATGTAGAAATCCAGTTTGAGGTCAGTCCCGTAGGAATAATAGAGATTGAGCCCTCCGGTGCCTGGAGTCATTCCGGCGGCGAAGTCTCCGAAGGGTATCAGCTGTAATCGTTTGAGATAGAGTATCGGCCCGAGGCTGACGTCTCCAAGATAGATGGGGACGGCGTAGTCCAGGCTGGTGCTGGCGTATGCCTCGTCGAATACCGTGCCGGTGTAGCCTCTGGGCAGGGATGAGACGGCATTGACGAACAGCTTTCCGTCGGTGAACTGCTTCTGCGCCGATAATCCCAGGCGTATGCCCTGCTGGGGAGTGATGCCGGGCATGTAGACGTAACCGGTGAAACGTGCGTAGTGCCCGAAATAGTGCAGGGTGCTGAGCGGAGATACTCCGCTGAGCGATATGCCGAAGCCCCAGCGTGGAAATATCTGTGAAGTAGCTGTGCTCAGGGTCTGAGTGTAGGATATTCCGTACTGGAGAATGTGGCGCATGACCGGTGTCCCGTTGACTGCCTGGATTCCTCCGTGGGACGGACTGTAGGTGTAGGAATAGTAGCGGTCGTTGTTGAATTGCCAGGTTATATACGGGGTAAGGCTTCTGTACCAGCCCCGGCTGTTGAGGCTTAGCGGATAGTACACCGAGGCCCTGGCCGATATCAGGGGCGTATGCCTGTTCTCCTTCCAGAATTGTGTGCCGAGGGAGAGGTCGTAGGCATTGGTGACGGCGTTGCGGTTGTTTACATCCAGTCCCAGCTCCACGGACAGATTGCCGAGTATCTGTGCGTCCATGGTGATGTGTCCGGAATGGAAGAATCCGCCGGTGTAGGGGTCTCTCACGTACCCGTATCCGGCAGTCGAGATGACATTGCCCAGGCTGTTCTGGGAAAGTAGGGTGACGCCGGCTGACGCAGTCTCGGTGAAATTGTCGAATGTGAAGGACATCAGGCGGTTGATGTTGACATATACCGGGAACCATGAGTGGAGGCGGAACATGTGCAGCAGTTTGGAATATTTCCGGGAAGGGTATTTTTCCGCATCGAGGATGCTCTTTCCGGTGGTGTCGGACTGGCTTTGCGGGAAAAATTTCTCACTTTGTGCGGTGAGGTATTCGGCCATGGGGAACTTGAACGGGGCGGTGAAATCAGCGCTGTCCGTCAGGAGCTCTCCGGCACCGGAATGCACGGGACGGTATCCTTTCAGGCCGTATTCACAGTAATACAGTCCCCCGTCAGTGTCATACCAGGGATAATCGGCTCCGTATTCGGAGTTGGTGACCCGGACCAGTTCTCCGGAGCCGGGACTGTAGCGGTAGATGTTGAGCACTCCGTCCAGGTCGCTTGAGAAATACAGGCTGCGTCCGTACAGCTTGAGTCCGGATATGCTCTGTCGCTGCGGAGCGGCTGTCTCCGACCATTTACCGTCCTCGTATCTGAATATACCGATGCCCGAGTCCGTGATGACAGTGGAGTATATGACCGGGCCGTCGAATACGGATTCTCTGATCTGTCCGTTTTCAGGAGCTTTTATCCGCCGGATGACATCGTGCTCCGATGCGGTGATGAGAGTGAGGTATGTCGGACCGCCTACAGGATATTCGGCCACTGCCAGGGTGTCGCCTGTGACGGACGGAGCCGGGTTGAAATATTTGCTTCTGTGCTTGTGGGTCATAGTCCTGCCGCTGAGCAGGTCCAGGCAGGAGACCACCGAGAAGTCTTCCAGCGGAGACGCTTCGTTGGATACAGTCTCGCTCCAGTAGATGCGGCTGTGTCCGTCATATGTCAGGCGTGAGGATGTGCCGGCGAAGAAACGTATGAAATGCTCTTTGCCAGTGCTGTCCAGGGCTACTATTTTGGGTGCGGTCTCCATGCCTTTTTTGATGGTCAGCACATGTCCGTCCCACGGTGAGCCGGGACAGGTGATGTATATCGGGTCGGAGTACTCGGTGTACAGCCTGTCGGGCTTGTCTCTCAGGTCATTGGATGATGTGAACTGTCCGCGGCTGAGATAATCCTGTCTCCACATGTTGCTGTAGAAGCGCTGTGATTCGGCGAGCACCGTGTTCCGGTCGCTTCCGCCAAGTGTGAGACCGGGGTCAATGGCCAGTTTCAGGTCGTACCAGTATCTGACTGGGGCGTTGAAGTATTTGCCAATGTAGTCGGCCAGACCTGTGCGGTATCTTACGTAACTTCCGAGAACGTATCCGAATACGTATTCGTTGGGAGTGTAGTGCCGGTATGAGCCGAACTGAAGTCTGTCCCAGTTGCGGAAGTCTCCGTTGATATACATGGCCCGGAGATATTTAGTGAAATCGGCGTTGCGTCCACGTCCTCCGCCGGTGAGCTGGGTCTCTGCTATCACCGCATCGCCTTCCATCGCATAAGTGCTGGCGAAAAGTCCCAGGCCAAGCCCTGTCACCTGCTCTCCGAGCAGATAGTAGAATACACGGTAGATGCCTTTGGTGAAGTGCTCCACCTGTCCCACATGCCGGGACTCATGTATGGTAAGGTGCCTTATCCAGGCATCCGGATTGCTCCCGTAGGGGTCCGGGGAGGAGAACAGGTCTATCCGCTTCGGCGCCCATGTGACCACTCCGTTGCTTTGAGTGGTGTACGGGTGCAGTATTACCGGTATGGGGTCGGGGTCTATATTGAGCTGGGACATGACGACCGGTCTGACATTCTCAAGGGTGTAGAGATACACACGGGCTATGGAGTCGGTCTCCGCGGGGTAGACGAGTCTGTAATTTCTGGAGGTAAGCTGTCTCCACTCCGCTCTTGACGGGTCTGAGCCGAGTGTGAAATACTGGGCGTGCAGACCGGGTACGGGTAACAGAGCAAGCAACAGGATTGTTGAAAAAATAAGCCTTGTCCAGTTCAACATGGCGCAAAGATAACTATATTTGCATAATATGAGTACTGTATTTCAAATCATGATGCTGCTCGGCGCGCTGGGTATGTTCCTGTACGGAATGACCCTTATGAGCGAGGGCCTTCAGAAAGTGGCGGGCAGCCGGCTCCGGTCGATTCTCTCGGCCATGACGGCCAATTCTTTCACACGTATCCTTACCGGAACTCTCATAACGGCGATAATACAGTCATCCAGTGCGACTACAGTGATGATTGTCAGCTTCGTCAATGCCGGGCTCCTGAGCCTTACGCAGGCGGTGGGAGTCATCATGGGTGCCAATATCGGTACTACAGTAACCTCATGGCTCATATCGATTCTAGGATTCACTGCGGATATTTCCGCCCTGTCCATACCGCTGATAGGTGTGGGATTTATCTTCATGATGTTCAAGTCGCAGAAGCGCAAGAACATAGGCGAGATGATCATCGGCTTTGCCATGCTTTTCCTCGGTCTGAGTTTCCTGAAGGACTCGGTGCCGGACCTGAGCGCCAATCCCGAAGCCATAGCATTTATCCAGAGATGGACTGACTGGGGCTTCTTCTCAGTGCTGATATTCGTGCTTGTGGGTACTGTCATGACCATTGTCCTGCAGTCCTCCAGCGCCACTGTCGCATTGACCCTTGTCATGGCCAGTCAGGGCTGGATTCCTTTCGAGATGGCGGCTGCGATGGTGCTTGGTGAGAATATAGGCACCACTATCACCGCCAACATAGCGGCGTCAGTCGGCAATATATCTGCCAAGCGTGCGGCACTTGCCCATACGGTGTTCAATGTATTCGGAGTCATCTGGGTGCTTGCCCTTTACCGCCCGTTCCTCTGGCTTGTGTCCAAGATAGTGGTCGGACTCGGAGGAGAGGACCCGTTTGTATCGTCCGCATCCCTGCTCTATGCCATTTCCACTGTGCATACCTTGTTCAATGTGCTTAACACATGTGTTCTTGTATGGTTTACGCCTCAGATAGTGAAGCTGGTGACATGGGTGCTCAAGGGACACAAGGACGAGGAGGAGGTGTTCCGTCTGCGGTATATCCAGGGAGGAGTGATGAGTACGTCGGAACTTTCTCTGGAACAGGCCGAGCAGGAGGTGGTGCATTTCTCCGAGATAGTCAAGAAACAGTACGCCTATGCCCGTCAGGCGGTGAATGAGGCTGATGACGAGAACAGGTTCGACGCACTGTTCAAGAAACTGGAGCACTACGAGCAGATAACGGACAGGATTGAGTTCGAGATAGCCAAGTACCTCAACAGCATCGGAGAGGGAGAGCTGAGTCAGGAGGGCAACAACAAGATGCTGGCCATGTACAAGATTATCAGCGAGCTGGAGAGCATGGGCGATTCGGGCTTCAACATAGGCCGCATACTTCAGCGAAAGAATATGCACAGTCAGAAATTCGACGAGGCTACAGTCAAGAAACTCAATCATATGCTCGACCTGGTGGATGTGGCGATAGACAGTATGATAGTCAATCTCAGACAGGGATTCAATCACGTAATCAATATCTCCAACGCTCAGGACGCCGAGCATGATATCAACGAGTACAGGGACAATCTGAAAGAAGAGCATCTGCGTCATCTGGAGGCTGAGGAGACGGTCTATCTGAGAGGTGTCTATTACATGGACCTGGTGTCGGAGTGCGAGAGGGTGGGAGACTTTGCCATCAATGTCTCGGAGGCCCTGGTGGAGTTGAATTAAGAAAATGTGAAAACCTTATACCTACAATATGTCAGAGAATACAGTAAAGACTCCCTGGTATCCCTATACTGAGGGGGTTCCCGTGCATTTGGATTATTTCAAAGGCTCGATGTATGATATGGTGGCGAGTGTGGCCGCCAAGTATCCCGATTATGTGGCGTTTGACTTCATGGGCAAGTCGACCACATATGCCAGGATGATCAGGAAGATAGAGCAGTGCGCCAAGGCGCTGAAGACCATCGGTATCCGCAAGGGCGACTGTGTGACCATCGCCATGCCCAACTGCCCTCAGGCCATCTACATGTTCTACGCCATCAACCTTGTCGGCGGTATCGCGAGCATGGTGCATCCGCTCTCGAGCGAGAAGGAAATCGAGTTCTATCTCAACGAGTCCAACAGCATCACCGTCATCACTCTCGACCAGTTCTACGGCAAGATTGAGGCTATCCGCAAGAATACCGGCATAGTCAATGTGATACTGGCCAGTATAAAGGACGAGCTGGCTCAGCCCCTGAAGGCCGGCTATATGATTACCGAGGGCTACAAGATCGCCAAGATTCCGGAGGACGCTCCTGTCATCCGCTGGAAGGAATTTATGAAGCTCTCCAAATGCTGCTTCTACAATTACAAAGTGGAGCGCAGCGACAATGATCCGGCAGTCATCCTTTACTCCGGCGGAACGACCGGCACCACCAAGGGTATCATGCTCACCAACCGTAACTTCAATGCTCTTGCCGAGCAGGTCATCGCCACCAACCCGATGTTCGGCCCCGGGGACAAGATGCTGGCCGCCATGCCCGTCTTCCACGGCTTCGGTCTCGGTGTCTGCATCCACACGATGCTGGCCAAGGGCGGAAGGTGCGTGCTTGTGCCTAGATTTACCCCGAAGAGCTATTCCAAGCTGATTACCAAGAACAAATGCAATTTCATAGCCGGCGTGCCCACTCTCTACGAGGCCATGCTGCGCCTGCCTGATATGGAGAAGGCCGATTTCTCCCACCTCAAGGGCGTATTCTCCGGCGGTGACTCCCTGTCCATCGAGCTCAAGAAGAAGATGGACAAGTTCCTCGCCGACCACAAGGCCACCATCAAGGTGCGCGAGGGCTACGGCACCACCGAGTGCGTCACCGCCTGCTGCCTGACACCGGTCAAGCTCCAGAAAGAGGGCAGCATCGGCATACCCTTCCCGGATACTTATTTCAAGATAGTCAGGCCCGATACCGAGGAGGAAGTGCCCTACGGCGAGGAGGGCGAGATAGTGCTCTCCGGCCCTACCGTCATGCTCGGCTACTACAATAAGCCAGAGGAGACAGCCAAGACCCTGCGCAAGCACGCCGACGGCCTGACCTGGCTCTATACCGGAGACCTGGGCTGCATGGACGACCAGGGCTTCGTCTACTTCAGGGGCCGTATCAAGAGGATGATAGTCACCTCCGGCTACAATGTTTATCCGGCACAGCTTGAGAATATCCTGGATGCGCACGAGAAGGTGCAGATGAGCTGCATCATCGGTGTGCCCGACCCCTACAAGATGCAGAAGGTAAAGGCGTTCGTCATGTTGAGGCCGGGCTACGAGCCGTCTCAGGAGACCAAGGACGAGCTGCTGGCCTACTGCCGCAAGTACATCGCCAAGTATGCGATGCCATACGATATAGAGTTCCGCAGCGAGCTGCCCAAGACACTTGTGGGTAAGGTGGCCTACCGTGTGCTTGAGGAGGAAGAGGCAAAGAAAAATCAGGCATGAGTACCGGCGGCAAGATAACCAAAGGCGTGGGCTTCCAGCGCGGAGTCTACGCCTTTTGCCGTACTTTCGTAGGACCATTTGTCAATATCATCCTGCATATAAAGTACAAGCCGTGCATGGTGCGCAGCAGGACATTCCTGTGCCTGGGCAACCACACCCAGAACCTCGACCCCGCCCTGATGGTCATAGGCACCCGGAGACACATGCGTTTCGTGGCCAACGCCTCGCTGACCAGAGGTATCGCCGGATTCTTCCTCAACCCCCTCTTCGGCATTATACCCAGAGAGAAAGGGGCCAAGGGAGATGCCGCGATAGCTTCGATCGAAGCCAATCTGCGGGCCGGTGTCTCCGTGGGAATGTTCCCCGAAGGCAACCGCAGCTGGGACGGGGAGACCGAGTTTATCTCGCCCCGCACCGCCGCCTTGGTTAAGGACACCGGTGTGGCCCTGCTGACCTACCGCCTCACCGGAGGCTATCTGCTGCGTCCGAGGTGGGCCGACTATAAGCGCAAGGGGCCGATGTACGGAGAATTGGTACACGAATACACTCCTGAGGAGCTTGCAGGGATGACGGTCGAAGAGGTCTATGAGGCCATCTGCCGGGACCTGTATGTCAATGCCTACGAGACCCAGGCCGCCAGCGGGGCGTTGTACCGCGGCAAGTCCCTGGCGGA
This sequence comes from Candidatus Coprenecus stercoravium, assembly GCA_019116865.1. Lineage (GTDB taxonomy): Bacteria > Bacteroidota > Bacteroidia > Bacteroidales > UBA932 > Coprenecus > Coprenecus stercoravium. The sequence continues at coordinate 7,770 of DXAW01000045.1, forward strand.
AGGACTGCAGTATGCGGCCTATCTCTGCCCGCACTGCCTGCGCTTCGGTACGATACAGACCTCCGAAGACAATATCACCTGTGACTGCGGACTTTCCGCCCGTCTGCTTGAGACCGGATGGTTTGAGAAAGGGGAGAATATGCCTTTTTATAATTTTTCCCAGTGGAACCGCTTCCAGAAGCGATGGGTACACGAGAATTGCGAGGCACTGCGGCGGCATACGGAAGAGCCGATAGTCTGCGACAACGACTGTTTCAAACTTACATTGAAAAAGGACGGAGTCTTCACCCACTTGTCGGACAATGCCTCCGTGGCCATGTACGGCGATCGGCTGGAGATATTCTACGGTGATCAGAAGGTGGTTTACGGCATCGGGGACATAACCGGATACGGCACCTTCCTGTCCCGCTCGATGTATTTTAACTGCGGCCCGTCCGTCCGTTATCAGCTCATTGCCACGAAGCCTGTCTCCACCCTCAAATACTACGCCCTCTGGCGCGGATTGTCAGGCCGGGAGTACCTTTAGAGTATTTCCAGCTGGAGATTCAGCATGCCCGGAGAAATGTCCTTGAAGATGACTCTCTTGTCTTTGTCGAGCAGATAAAGGGAGGGGATGGCCCTCACGTCATAGACTAGGCGGTCACGGATACTCAGGTCCTCGTTGTAGCCGGTAATCCATACGTCCGGATAGTCGGAGAGTCCCTTGTACCATTCTGCCAGATCCTCATCGATGTAGATGCTCAGGAGCCGGATACGTCCGTCCCGCTCCATGGCATTGATTATGGGAGAGTTTTTAAGCATGCCGATAATCTCACGGCAGGCCGGGCATCCGGGATTGGAGAAAAGCAGCAGGATGTACTCGCTCTGTATGTCATATAGACTGTGCTGCAATCCATGAGCGTCTGTGAATGTGAAGTCGGCGGCGAAAGAGCCGGGACAGTTGTTCAGACAGGTGGTCAGCTGGTGGTGATATGCGGCGTGGCTCTTGTCACCGGTATATCCGGTACGTATCATACTCTCCAGTACGGGAATGTAGAATCCTTCGTTACGGAGTTCGGACAGCGGATGATACAGAGCTGATTCCATGGTTGTCGTCAGAAAACTGTAGATGGTGCCTGATGTGTCGGTGGTATGCAGTGATTTCTCCGCCAGGCTCATGAGATTTTCCTGTGCTGCTATGGCCTTGTCGTAAGGTATGGACCAAAGAGCCATGATATAGTCCCTGACGGCCCCTGTCATCGCCTCTTTTGTGACGCCTCCGATGAGTGTGTCGGAAATACCGTTCCATACTGCCGTGGAGTCGAAATACCTGTTCCAGTAATGTGAGGCGGCGTATTCCGCAACTTCCTGACCGGTGAGCATGACAGGTACGGATACGGACGGGAAAGGCTGCGGCCCTTTGTCCTTGTCTGTTTTATTATGAAAATTACACCCACTGACAAGCAGGGGTGTAATTGTCAAAAAAAGTAAAGTTATGAAAAAAGATTTATTCATCTCGTTGTTGACCTAAGAGGATTCGAACCTCTACAGACAGAACCAAAATCTGTAGTGCTACCATTACACCATAGGTCAGTACCAGAGCGCAAAGGTAGTATTTTTATTTTTAAAATTGAAAAATGTTTCTGATAATCCACCAGGCGATTATAACCGCAAATACTGTCCATATCACCACCTGGCCATTGAGTCCGGCATACAGCGCCGGAAAGCGTTTTCTCATTGCCCACGAAAAGCACAGGAGTCCCAGAAACGGAATCGAGAGCACTAAAAGGGCATTGTATCTGAATGCATCTCCTATGCGCAGATGCAGCAGAGCGTGAATGGCACGCTGAGAACCGCATCCGGGACATTTCAGACCTGTCAGCATATAAAAAACGCATTTGGGAGAATATACCGAATCCTCGGGATTCACCCGATATATCCATATTACGGCCAGCACGGCACATACGGATGCCGCCGCAATCAGCATTGCATAAAGCCGGCGGCTTTTCAGAACAGACATGCCGTCGTGTAGTAGATACTGTCATCCCACCATGTGGCCCATGATACACCGATTAGGATAAGTATCAGATAGACTATCAGCAGAACGACACTCAGCAGGATTCCGGCCAAAGACCACTTCCTGGCCTTACGGGAATAGGCATAGGCCTCGTCCACACGGCCTGCTGACCAGTAGGAATCCACCTTGGAGGCATAGACTATACCGATGATTCCGAACGGCAGGCAGCATAATATCGTCACCAGGATGGACAGGACAAGATAGGTGGGCGGCATTTCTGCACGGGGATATGACATTCCCGGCCTATCCTCTGACAGACTCTGCCCGCAGTTGGTACAGAACTTTGTTCCGTCCGGCAATTGTGTTCCGCAATTTTTACAGTACATGAATTCTGTCCTTTTGGTTAGAAAAGAGGGAATTTCTTCTCTGTGTAGTAATATTTCTCATTAAAATCACCCTCGTCCATGGTGAGCATGATAATGCCCTGAATCAGCATGACGAACGGCCATATTCCGCATGTACACAGCGTCAGGAGTATAGTGATGAGACCGGCTGTTGACTTTCCTAGATAAAAATAGTGGATGCCCAGTCCTCCTAGAAATATGGCGAGAAGACCCGAAACCAACTTTTCCTTGGGATACTTTTCCGGAGAAGCGGGATTCGGACATCCGCACTGAGGGCAGTATTTCATGTCCTGCGGCATTTTTGCTCCACAGTTGGAACAGAATACTTCTTTTACGACAGTAGCACCGCAATGAGGGCACACTGATGCGGAATCAGAAATCTGCTGACCGCATTCTCTACAATTAATCAAAGCCATAGATTAAACTTTTAGTTTCCAAAGTTAAGAATAAATTCGTTGACCCGCAATGTCAGGAGGGTATAAATTGCGGTTTTATTGTCCGAAAGTCGGCAGGCTGTCGCCGAAAATGTAGTAGAGGGCCAGCCAGAAGGCGAAACGGGTCCCCTTTCCGATGAGCATGAACAGGGCGCAGCGGCCGAAATGCAGCTTGTAGAAGCCGAGGCCTATGGCGAAGACATCGCCGACGAACGGCAGCCATGTCATGAAGGCCAGAAGGGATCCGTACTTGTCTATCTTCGATTTCTGTTTCAACAGGGTCTCCTCCTTGACGTGGAACCATTTCTCTATCCATTCCCATTTGCCGATACGGCCTATCCAGTAGGAGGTCAGGCCTCCCAGCCAGTTGCCGGCGGTGGCGCATATCCATGATATCACAGGGTCTCCTCCTGCGATGAGGATGCCTACGATGAGGAAATCCGATGAGAACGGGACGATGGTGGCGGCCACGAAAGCTCCGATGAAAAGGCCGATGTAGCCCAGGTCAAGCAGAAAGTTCAGGTCCATCGTCTATCTCCGTATCTTCTTGAAAAATTCCGTCATGACAGTGCCGCATTCCTCAGCCATGATTCCTTTTATGACTTTTGTCCTTGGATGCAGCAGTGAGGGGGTGAACAGGGTGTAGCCGCGCTTGGGGTCGTCGGCTCCGTAGACTACCGCTCCG
>DXAW01000046.1 GCA_019116865.1 Candidatus Coprenecus stercoravium
TTTATTGGTATTTGCTTAATTCGTCCAGTATAGCGGTGTTGATAAAGCCGTTTATAGTCATTCCGAGTCCTGCTGCGGTGGCTGCGACTCTGCTATGAAGGTCTGACGGCATACGGAGAACAAGTCTGCCACTGTATGGTTTCGCAGGCTTGACGCCACGGGCTTTACAGCTGCTGAGATATTCATCGACAGCTCCTTCAAAATCAGATACCAGTTCTGAAACCGTTTCCCCCTCATAGGAGATGCAGTCCTTTTTCATCCCGAGAACTTTTCCATAAAGGCAGTTGTCCTCCTGACTGAACTCTACGCTGCCGGTATATCCTTTATAATTCAGTAAGCTCATTGTTTCATGCTTTTTAAGTTAGTATTGTCAATCAAGTACGTCATAATCTGCCTCATTGCGTATCGCTTTATTATATTTGATGGATGAGGCTTATGCATTATGAATGACCGTTTCCCGTCCGCACTTACAAATTCGACTCTTGATCCTGAGGTTGCCCCTTTCTGCCTTTCGGTGTAGTTGAATATGCCGAAAAGTCTTACAACCTCACTGTATGTGAAATCGCTTGGCTGCGATAAAAATCTTTCAATCAACTTTTCCTTCGTCCCCATATCTGCATCAGATTTGCGGCAAAGATACTAAAAATAGTATCATATGCAAATAAAAGATGCTTTACTGTGGCTTTTTGGCGGGGAGGCGGCCGGAGCGGCGCAGGGCGTCGTCGATGAGCCACTGGAGCTGGCCGTTGATCGAGCGGAACTCGTCAGCGGCCCATTTCTCCAGGGCTTCCATCGTGGCTGCGTCTACGCGAAGCACGAAACTCTTGGTCTTGGACTGTTCCTTAGGCATGACTGTTGGCTTATGCCGCTACTGGTACAGCGAACCGGTGTTGAGTACAGGCTGGGCGGACTCGTCGGCGCAGAGGACCACGAGCAGGTTGCTGACCATGGCGGCCTTCTTGGCCTCGTCCAGCTCTACGATATCCTTGTCGTCTATCTCCTTGAGGGCCATCTGCACCATGGATACGGCTCCCTCGACTATCTTCTCGCGGGCGGAGATGATGGCTTCTGCCTGCTGGCGGCGCAGCATGACTGCGGCGATCTCGGGTGCGTAGGCGAGGTAGTTGATGCGGGCCTCTAGTACCGAGATACCGGCCATTTCCAGACGCTCGTTGAGTTTCTCGACCAACTCGCTGTTGATGGTATCGCCTCCGCTGCGCAGGGTAATGGTGTCGCCCTGCTCTATGCCGAGGTTGTCGTAGGCGTAGTTGCCGGCCACCTGACGCAGGGCCGCATCGCTTTGTACGCGGACGAAGGACTCGAGGGCTGTCATTATGCCTGCCTTACTGGCGGCGATGTTCTGGGTGTCTATCTCGAAGATGGCCTTGTACACGTCCTCCACCTTCCATACGAGGATGAGGCCGACGAGGATGGGGTTGCCGTTGCGGTCATTGACCTTGATGGGGTCCACGTTGATGTTGCGGGCGCGGAGCGAGACTTTCCTCTTGGAGTAGAATGGATTGACCCAGAAGAAGCCGGTGTGGGAGAATGTCCCCCGGTACTTGCCGAAGAATACCATTGCCCTGGCCTGGTTCGGCTCCAGGATCATGAGACCGATAAGAAGTACTGGGGAAATGATGAAGAGGAGTATGGCTGATGTGCAGAGAATGCCGTAGACAGCACTGCCGATTACCTCAGGTTCGTAGGTATCTGTGATGTAAACGAAAAAGACGGCGGCGGCAAACAGGAGGATGCTGACAAAGATCATCAGGAATCCGTTGCATGCAAGTCCCTGGAAGGGAGTGTCCTTTGTAATCTTGGAGTCGGAATGAGTTTTCATGGCTTATATGATATTAAAATGATATCACAAAGATATGATAATTCCCCGATAAAGCAAAAAAATAATTCGTGGCGGACTTCATCTGTCTAAGACAAGCCCGGGCCGGATTGCTGTTTTGAGACACTGATGCCTGTCGCTGCCCTCCGCAGCATTCCGCACAGCGTGAGGATTACCCATGAAGCACCGTCTGACTCATTAAGACTCTGATTCCCAGGCATATTTCTCTGACATAGGTACCCTATGGTGAGGTGTACCAAAAAAGTTGGACGGATTAATATTTGTCAGTTATTTGATAATTAACTGATTTGCAATGTATTATGTAAAAGAGGCCGTTTTCGGACTCTTGTTCTTACTTTCCATATACTGCCGCAGGTACTCCGCCGGAGAAAGCCCTCCCAGTTTGAGCAGTATCCGTTCCTCGTTGAAGTACCGCACGGCCTCTTCAATCATCTCGGCGGCCTTGTCAGCCGGTACCGCATCCAGCCTTCCCAGGTGTCCCTTGAGGTTGCCGAAGTGGCTCTCGATGACGGCGTTGTCGTAGCAGCATCCCCGGCCTGACATGCTGCGCACTATCCTGTGGCTCCGGGCGAACTTCAGGTACTCGCCGCACCTGTAGAGGACTCCCTGGTCGCTGTGGATCATCATCCCCTCCGGCACTCCCCACCGCCTCTCCAGGCTCTCCAGCATGTCCCTGACCATCGGCCACGAGTTGCTGGAGGACACGCTGTGGGCCAGGACCATGTTGTTGTGCAGGTCCATTATCGAGGACAGGTACAGCCGCCTGCCGCCCAGCACGCGCATCTCGGTCACATCCGTCACCAGCTTCTCCAGAGGGGCGGAGGCGCTGAACTTCTGGTCCAGAAGGTTGGGCGCGTACCCCTCATTGCCTCCGCTGCGCCTGTACCGCTTGCGGCGGTAGGCGCACACCAGCCCCATGGAGCGCATGCGGCGGTTCACCGTCTTGAAGTTCATGCTCACTCCGCGGTGCTCCAGCGCCGCGGCAACCTTGCGGCAGCCGTACTCCCTGCCGCTGCCGTGAAAGATGGACGATATGAGAGCATCCGCCTCGGAGAGGACGGTCCTGCCTCGCAATGACCGCACGCGGTGATAGTACGTGCTGCGGCTCATCCCTGACACGCGCAGCAGAAGCTCCAGGGGATACTCCCGGCGCAGGCCGGACACCGTCATCACTGCCTTAGTCCATTCCGGATATCCGGCAGGGATACGGGCCTCCCCTCCAGCTCCATCTTTTTTTTTAAGTACGCGTTCTCGCAGCGCAGGTACTCGTTCTCCGCGCGGGCGGCCTCCAGCTCCTTCTCCAGGTCCGCGGCATGCGCAAGGCGCTTTCTTCCTGTATCTGTCATCTCTGGCTCCTGTTTTTGAGGCTGCCGGCCGGTCAGCTCCGACTCCCTCCTGTCCATCAGGCCTGAGTAATACGCATATTCCCACATGCGGTAAGTCTGAGGGCGGCAGCCGTGACGGGAGCAGCTCTCCTGCAAAGATAGCGATTCTCTGATATCGCGCGTTATCATTGTGCGGTAATAATGCAGATCCCGAAGACTCTGACGGGACACGAATGACTCTGCCTTGGGATGGGTTCGACGGCACCACTTCGACGCATAGCTTGATGTCCTGGGGCTTACGCCGTGGATAAGGCCGCTCTCAGCATGGCTCAGACCCGATCTGAACGTGTCGTACAGAAGAACCAGCAGGTGGACCCGTAAACTGTTGCTTTTTATCATTACTTTTTCTCTTGTGTCCAACTTTTTTGGTACACCTCA
>DXAW01000047.1 GCA_019116865.1 Candidatus Coprenecus stercoravium
AGAGGGTGACCCAAAAGTCAAAGACAGACTTAAGGGTCACCTTTCTTTTTTATAACGACAGGAAAGTCCGGCGAGTCCGGGTGATGGGTTGGGGGGGGATATAAACAAATGAACGGTTATCCTGCTGAAAATAAGCGAGATAACCGTTGTTTTTATGGTAAAAGATTGTTATATTTATAGTGCTAAAAAAAGATAAACAGTCATTTACCATGGGAGCAAAGATAGTATATAAATCGTACAATCAGAACGACAGTCTTCTTTTTCCGCCCACATTGGGGGACCTGATACCGGAAAACCATCCGGTCCGGACAGTCAGTGCGGTGATAGACAGGCTTGACATCACGGGGATAGAGTCCACGTACAAGGGCGGCGGGACGAGCAGTTTCCATCCGCGGATGCTTCTGAAGGTTATCGTGTATTCCTATATGTGCAACGTATACTCGGGGCGTAGGATGGAGCGTCTGCTGAGAGAGAACGTGAACTACATGTGGCTGTCAGGGATGAGCCGGCCTGACTTCCGGACCATCAACCGGTTCAGGAGCGAGCGGCTGTCGGACGGCCGGTTCGACGAGGTGTTCCGTCAGGTAGTTCTGCTGCTGAACGGGGAGGGTCTGGTTTCGCTGAAGGTACAGTACATAGACGGGACGAAGATAGAGTCGGTTGCGAACAGGTACACGTTCGTGTGGAGAGGGAGCGTCGAGAAGAACAAGTCGAAGCTGGAGGCGAAAGTGGACGCGGTCCTCAGGAGGGCGGAGGAGGTGCTCGCCATGGAGGATACAGAATGTGCGGAGGAAGAACCCCGGGTGGAGGACCTTCCGGAGCGGACCGAAAGGATACTGAAGAGGATGGACGAGCAGGGGCTCAGCGACAGGAAGCTCCGCAGGAGTGTGGAGAAGGTCAAGGATGAGTCCCTTCCGAAGCTGGAAGAATATGGCAGGCATCTCGAGACTCTCGGGGACAGGAACAGCTACAGCAAGACGGACAGGGATGCCACGTTCATGCGGATGAAGGAGGACGCGATGCGCAACGGCCAGACGAAGCCGGGATACAATGTGCAGATATCGACGGAGAACCAGTTCATCACGAACTACGGGATCTACTGGAGGCCGACGGACTGGGGGACACTGATACCGTTCCTTGATTCATTCAAGGAAAAATACGGGAAGCAGAGCGAGGAGGTTGTGGCAGACTCCGGGTATGGCAATGAGCAGAACTACGCGTACATGGAGGGAGAGGATATGGAAGCGTATGTCAAGTATCCGATGTTCCACGCGGAGATGAAGAGGAAGTACGTCAGGAATGCGTTCCTGCCGCAGAACATGTACTACAATGCGGAACGGGACTTCTACGTATGCCCGATGGGCCAGCATCTTGAACGTTGCGGGACGAGGACATCCGTATCAGATCTCGGATACAGGTCAGTGCTCTCCGTCTACAGGGCTGTCAACTGTACGGGATGCCCTCTGCGGGGGAACTGCTACAAGTCCAAATCCGACAGACGAACAATAGAAGTGAACCATAGGGCCGACTCATTAAAACGTCAGGCGAGAGAACTCCTGACAAGCGAAAGGGGTCTGGCGCACAGGAGTGCCCGCCCTGTTGAACCGGAGGCCGTGTTCGGGGACATCAAGTCCAACCACGGCTTCAAACGGTTCCGTCTCAAGTCGAACAGGAAAGTGAGGGTCGAGTTCGGTCTCGTCGCACTCGCTCACAATCTCAGGAAATACTCGGCATTGCTCTACTGCAGGACTGCGGCCCAGGGTCCGGCCTTTGCAACTGCATAGGCGGATTGGGTTGCCATATGAGGCAGAAATGACCGACATGTCATCATCAACACTCCGGACACGAATAAAAAAGAAATCGGCTGCAACTTCAAAAATTGCAGCCGAATATCATTCTGCATTACACAAAAGAAGCCGACCTCAAAAAATCCCTTTTGGGTCGGCCTCTTCTGCCATATCTTTTACCGTACAAGTTCCGCACAAAAGATTTCTGTTTTAAATAAGATTTCTGTAAATTTGAACGCTTTTCAAGCACACATAACAATTTCGCTAAATTTTTAACAGATGGCATTTAAAGGAATAATAGAAGTGGACACACAGAAATGCAAAGGATGCTCAGTGTGTGTCGCCAACTGTCCGACCAAGAGCATAGAGCTCTCAAAGATGGTCAACAGCAAGGGGTACCATTATGCCGAAATGGTCGGGGACGCCTGCATAGGCTGCTCAAGCTGCGCAATAGTCTGCCCTGATTCGGTAATTACAGTTTACAGAGTAAAAATCTAGTTGGATATGGCAGAGAAAATTTTGATGAAAGGAAACGAGGCGATTGCCATATCGGCAATACGCAACGGAGTGGACGGGTATTTCGGCTACCCTATCACGCCACAGTCTGAGGTGATGGAGACTCTTATGAAAGAGAAGCCGTGGGAGACAACAGGAATGGTCGTACTCCAGGCTGAAAGCGAGACATCATCCATCAACATGGTATACGGAGGAGCAAGCTGCGGCAAGAAAGTAATGACATCCTCCAGCAGCCCTGGAGTCAGCCTCATGTGCGAAGGGATAAGCTACATGGCCGGAGCAGAGCTCCCATGCGTGGTAGTGGATGTCATGAGGGGTGGCCCTGGACTGGGTACCATACAGCCCAGCCAGAGCGACTACAACCAGATAGTGAAAGGCGGCGGACACGGAGATTACCACAACATCGTGATCGCGCCGGCCTCTGCCCAGGACATGTACGACTTCATCGACTGGGGCTTCGAACTGGCATTCAAATACCGCACGCCGGTAGTAGTCCTTGCAGACGGCATCATCGGACAGATGATGGAAAATGTCGAACTGCATCC
>DXAW01000048.1 GCA_019116865.1 Candidatus Coprenecus stercoravium
ATGTTATCTCTCAGACTGTTTATTTGACTACATTTGCGGAATGAATCGGATAATAGGGATAGACTACGGCAAAAAGCGGATCGGGCTTGCGGTTTCGGACCCTCTGTGCATGTTCGCATCCCCGCTCGAAACAGTTCCGCCTGCAAAGATAATCGAATATCTCAAACAATATGCAGACAAGGAGGGTATATCGATGTTCGTGGTGGGCTATCCGATGAATCTGGACAATACTCCGGCGGAAGCGGCACGGTATGTGGATGAGTTTCTTGCAAGGCTCAGGAAGAATTTCCCCGGTATCCCGGTCGAGCTTGAGGACGAGAGATTCACTTCCGTGCTGGCGCACAGGGCTATGATCGACGGGGGCATGAAGAAAATGGATCGTCGGGACAAGGCCGTGGTGGACAAGATAAGCGCGTCCATCATCCTCCAGAGCTGGATGGACAGGAAGAAATGATTTAAATACCAAGAGATATGATATTACCTATTTACGTATACGGATCAGGAGTGCTTCGGGAAGAGGCGGCTGATGTGGATGTGGAGAGCATCGACAGGGAGGAGCTTCGCAAATATATCGAGGATATGTTCGAGACCATGTATCATGCCGACGGTGTCGGGCTTGCCGCTCCCCAGGTGGGGGACAGCCGCAGGATACTTGTGGTGGACGGCAGCGATGTGGCCGAGGTATATCCGGAGCTCAAGGGCTTCAAGAGGGCCATGGTCAATCCCCGGGTCATCGAGCAGAGTGAGGAGACGGCCGAATACAGCGAGGGCTGCCTGAGTGTTCCGGACATACACTGCAATGTGATACGTCCCAAGAAGATAAAGGTGCGTTATCTGGATGCTGACCTGAAGGAGACCGAGGAGGAACTGGACGGATTCGCCTGCCGTATGGTGCAGCATGAACTGGACCATCTCGACGGTCACCTGTTCGTGGACAGAGTGGCGCCTATCCGCCGCAAGATGATAGCCGCCAAGCTGCATAACATAGCCAAGGGCAAGGCCCGCACGTCATACAAGACCAGATTGGAAAAATAAAGCGGAGGTGATTATGGGAGCATTTCATGCATACGATATCCGTGGCCGCTGGGGAGTGGACTTCGACAGAGACACGGTATATAAGACTGGATATTTCCTGCCGTCTCTTTTAGGATGCCGCAAGGTTGCGGTCGGGCGGGACATGCGGCTGTCTTCCCCGGAGTTGCATGAGGCTCTTCTGAAAGGGCTTACCGATGCCGGAGCCGATGTCTATGACTTGGGTCTGGCCACTACTCCCTATGTCTATTATGCCACTGCTTCCAAGGGATTTCATGCCTCGGTGCAGATAACCGCCTCGCACAATCCCCGGGAGGACAACGGACTCAAGGTCTCCCGTGAGAATGCCCTACCGGTCGGTTACGATACAGGCCTTGGTACGATAGAAAAGTGGATACTCGAAGGCCGTCCCTGTATCCCAGTGTCTGAGGCTGACCGGGGCAGGGTAATACCGCTCGATCTTCGGGACGAATATCTGGCGTTCCAGCGCCGTTATGCGGGAGACCTGTCAGGTCTGCGTATCTGCGCCGACCTTTCCAACGGCGCCTCCTGTCTTTTCGTAAAACAGTTGCTGCCTTCCTCGGTGGAGTATCTCTGCGATACGCTGGACGGCAGCTTCCCCAATCATGAGCCTAATCCGCTGCTCCCCGAGAACACAGCCATGCTCCGGAGCCATGTCTTATCCAATGGCTGCGATGTGGGAGTCATCTACGACGGAGACGCCGACAGGGTGGTGTTTGTGGATGAGAAGGGAAGTTTCATATCGCCGGACCTTATAATCGCTCTTTTGGGACAGTTTTTCATGCGAGGCGTGGGGACGAGTCCTGCGGCAAGGGAAAGAGCCGCACTAAGGACCTCCGGACAGATTTCCGGTGTACGGGCTTTACAGGATATACGCAGCTCCAAGGCGGTAGGGGAGTATCTGTCTCCTATGGGCGTGGAGATGCATACGTGGAGAGTAGGCCGTGCGTACGCCGCTCCCAAACTGCGTGATATAGACGGGCTTTTCGGCGGAGAACTGGCCGGGCACTACTATTTCAAGGATTTTTTCTATTCAGACAGCGGTATCATGGCATCGCTCATAGTCCTGGACATAGTGGCGGAGATGAAACGCCGCGGGCGCAGTCTCTCTCAGCTGATTTCAGAAATCAGCCGTTACAGCAACTCAGGCGAGATCAATTTCCGTGTGGCCGACAAGCAGACCGCTATGGATGCTGTCCGGCAGCATTTTATCTCATCCGAGACTCCTTCCGCCGAGATGGACTTTGACGGATACAGAGTGGAATTTCCTCAGTGGTGGTTCAATATCCGTCCTTCCAATACCGAACCGTATCTGCGCTTTATCTGCGAGGCGTCTTCTCCGGAACTGCTCGCCGACAAAGTCGCCCAGGCCCGGGAGATTATTGAGCGTTTCGAGTAACACCGTACGTTTCCGGGAAGATTCTCTCCTCTGAAAAGCATGCGCTTTGCGCTATCCCTCCCATCCTGAGTACCATCTTGTTACTTCGTAACGCAGTGATACTCAGGACGGGCTCCTTCCTCTAACAGGCCGAGGGTGGCATGCTTTTCAGAGGAGAGAATCTTCCCGGAAAAGCGAATGTGATTATAGAAGACCTTCACTGATGGACATGGTGAGGGTCTTTTTTTCGATATCGATGTCGATGATGAGGTCGTCGTGGAATGGAACGAGAGTTCCTGAGTCTGAGAGTTCCAGGCAGATATTTCCGGAAAAGTCCTGAATGTACGCTATGGTGCCGACGGTTTCGCCTTTCTGGTCGAGGAGGGTGAATCCGATAAGGTCTTCGAGAGTCAGGCCGTCTTCTGTGAGGTGGTGGCTGTCAGTGTCCGACAACTCAGGATAGTCAGTAGGGTCTATGTAGATGTCCTTGCCGGCAGCCTCTTCGGCGTCCTCGTGCGAGTCTATGTCCTCGAAGCGGACAATGGCCTTGCGCTGGCCCTTTAGCTGTAGGGAAAGGATAAAAAAAGGAACCGGCAGGCCGTCATATAACAGCCATACCGGTTTCTCTGTCTTTAAAAGGTCCGGCATGTCTTCCTTGAAAGACACCATGACTTCTCCGGCAGTGCCGTAGGATTTTACTATCCTGGCAACGGGTAGAAGGGTGTCTTCGGTAGGAAACATCGCACTACTCTGCTGCGGGAGCCTCGGTTGCCTCTGCGGTCTCAGCCTGCTCGGCTGCAGCAGCTGCCTCGGCCTCAGCTTTGGCCTTTGCCTCAGCCTCTGCCTTTGCGGCTGCCTCCTCGGCTTTACGCTTGCTGATAGCCTCGGCCCTTTCCTGATTTACCTTGGCCTCTGCGTTGAGACTCTCACGGCGTGCCTCGATGTCAGACTTCTTCAGGTTCTGCTTCTTGGCCTCTACCTTGCTGTCTCTTTCGGCCTTCCATGCGTTCCATCTCTGGTCAGCCACTTCCTGGCTGATAGCGCCCTTGGCGACACCGCCGTTGAGGTGCTTTCTCAGAAGGATACCCTCGTAGGAGAGGATACGGCGGCAGGTGTCAGAAGGCTGAGCACCGGTGCCGAGCCAGTAGAGAGCCCTGTCGGCCTTGATGTTGATGGTTGCGGGATTGGTGTTGGGATTGTAGGTACCGATCTGCTCGATGTAGCGTCCGTCACGCGGAGAGCGGATGTCTGTCACTACGATGTGGAAGAATGCGTGATTCTTCTTTCCGTGGCGCGATAAGCGAATTTTAACTGCCATTGTTACAGGTTATTAATGATTAATAATTCAAAACCTCCTTATCTTCTCGAGAAAAGGCCCGCAAATATACGCACTTTTTCCGAACTGTCAAGTACTTTCGCCAAAAACCGTTTTCCTGACCTGTCCCTCCATCGGGAAAGTGAACCATTTTCACATCAGTATCCTCGGCACTTTTCCAAAAAATCCGTGCTGCCGGCTCTACTGTATTGCGGCGTTGAAGGCAAGCCTTTACTCCCCGCTTGCCTTATACCAGTTCCGGCTGCATTTGACACCTCACACCGGTGCATTTACGGAATGTATGCGCATCTGCCTTTTCTGTAGTTAGCTGGCAATCAGTGTCTTGATTTTTTGGTCGGTGGATTTCGCCCCCTCAGAACGCTTCGAAATCCATCCTGCTAAATCGCAAAATACTATAAATCAGCTCATTGTGCAAAATCAAGATGCGCACACTTCCCGTAAACATCCACTCCGGCACAGCTCTGATTCCACCATCCCGGCCAATTCTCCAAGCACCCATGACACTGATACAAGGCCGAAGCGGTGTCACTTCACGATGTGCCAGCGGCCGCCTTTGTCGGGACCGATGCGTTCGAGGATGCCGTCGGCCTTGAGCCGGGCAATCTGCTTTTCCACTGCCTTAGGGGTAATGCCTATCCGCCTGGCAAGAGCAGCCATAGTCAAAGCGCCGTCCTCGGATAGCAGGGCAATGATTTTCTCCCTACTTTTTCCACGAGTCATTGGCACTTTCTCCTGCGGAAAGGTGGCGAGGACTGTGCCTTCGTAGGCCATGAGGCAAGATTGTGTTTTGTAATTGATTGAAAGTTAGTGGATTGTGTGAAAAGTAGGTGCTTTATGCCCCGAAAAATCAGACCATAAAGCACCTGTAAATTAGCAAATATCAGATAATCAATGGCTTGTGCTAAAGATGTTGCTTTATGGTGATGCAAAATGACGAAAAAAGCCGCCGTGGGCTTGTGACCTGCGGCGGCTTTGTATGAAAATGTATTGGTTAAACTTATTTAACTATTCTGCCTATTTCATCTTCTGATTCAGTCTTGTAGTTGACAGCTTTGCTGTTCTGATGAGAACAGTTAGTGAGAGTAGGCTCAGGATAGGTCTGTGCTTGCCATGTACCGATGTATATACCGGCGCGCGGTGATAATAAAGCTACGATACCGGTGTTGGAAATTGTACAATTGTTGACTGCGCAGTTCTCGGCAGAGAAGGATTTGGTGTTGTTGATGCCAAGAAGCGCTCCGGCGTTACCGTTGGAGTTTACAGTGCAGCTTTCCGCCGTACAGTCTTTGAGCGACACGGGAGTCCAATAAGAATATCCAACAAAAACAGAACTGTGCTCGCAATTGGAAACTGTAGAATTGGAGATTGTTACATTCTCGATGACAGCAGTAACTTCGGTAGTATTTGCGACAGCAAGAAGGACGGCACCGCAGCAATTTTCGCTGCCGTCACCGGTAATGTTGGCCTTGTCGATGTTCAGATTTCTGAACTCGGCACTTTTGTTGTTGCCGGAGAACATGCTTACAGCGGGGAATCCTGAAGAAGCTTCTATTGTGGATGTGGTCAGGTTGCTGATGGTATGGCCGTTACCGTCTAATACGAAGGGCCTGCGGCTGTGGACGGGTGTCCAGGCTGTGCCCTGAAGGTTGATGTCGTCGATAAGATATATGGATACAGACTCCTCGCTTTCGGCTTTAAGGAGAGCCATAGCTTCGAGGAGTTCGTCTGCGTTGGCTACGGCCATATCAGCACTGCCTTCTACTTTTACCAGAGCACCGTTTACGATTACCTTGTCGGCATAGTCCTTGGCACCCTCGTCAACCCATACCGTGAAAATTGGATCGGCTGCGACATTTGCAATATCTACGTTTGTAACGTGGATTTCAGCACCTTCTTTAGAATCGACCATGATGGCGGCCTTGGAGACTGTAGTAAATTTCGAATTGCTGATATTCAGAGTCACTTTGGCGGGATTATTAACATATTCCTCATCAATCTTGATACCACGGCCGGTACTGCTCAATGTCAGGCCGTCGATAGTTATGTTCTGACCTACGGCAGAAATCCACATTGCGTAGTAATCACCATTTTGCTCGTTGATTGTCACATCGTTCATTGTAACAGTCCTGTTGTCGTTCGTGAAAGCGATTGATTTCTCGAAGACAACATCTTCAATCTTATAGTTACAGTTGGCGAATGTCAAATCGTAAATATTCCATGTGCCGCCAGTTGAGGAGCTTGTCATCGTACCGTTCTGGATCGTGAAGACAGCATCATCATTCTTGGCACCGAGTTTGGACATGTACGATGTGGTGAGATTGAGGGTGTGGTTGTTCAAGTCTATCAGGATGCTCTCGGTGTTTTCTCCGCCAAGCTTGTATTCGCCTGAACCTCCGGTCTGCTGACCAAGATCGCTGATAGGCAGGTCAATATCAGCACCTAAGGTGACGGCAATCTGAGCGGCGTCAGAGGTCAGGGCAGCGGCCAGTTGATCAGCATTGTATATAACAGTTGTGGTTGGTGCTTCCACATTGTTGTCATTGTTGAATTTTGAGTCGATGGAGATGTTCAGCTGGAGGTCACCGGAGAGCAGCTGGCCGATGATGTTGGTTCGCCAGTTGCGCTGTACGGGTACTGCGTCGAGGCCCTGTGTGAGGGTAATGTCGTTGCCGGCCTCGGGATGGAAGGTGAATTCCAGGTCGCTGAGGGTGGTGGAGGCATCGCCTGTGGTCTCGTCGAAAGGCAGGATGTAGTTCATGGAGAGGTACTTGTAAGTCTCTGCCGTGCCGTCGCCGTCAAGGTCTACGCTGAGAGCCTCGGCCGGGATGGCTGCGAAGTCGAATGTCACGTCCACGGGGTCGCTGACAGTGCCGTCAAGCAGGTTGAGTGTAGAGGCGGCCTGCTTCACCACGGCCTTGGATGTGGCGATGACGATGCCGGAAGCCACGCCTGCATTCCAGTCGTCTTCGTACACTCCGACATTGAGCTGTGCGAACGGACGTGTCAGCTCCACGTCAAGCTCCGCGTTTCCGGTCACGGTCACGTCTACGGTCTTGAAGAATGCGTCGCGTGTCTCGTCGTTAGCGGCTGCTCCTGAGTAGTCTACGGTCACTTTCATGTCATCTGAAACGGTATAGGCCTGGCAGTCTGCGTCCTGAGCCCAGAAGGCAATCCTGTAGGTCTGTCCCTTTGCGAGTGTGATGGTCTCTGTGGCCGGGAATGATACGTTCTTGTCTACCTGTTCTATACCCTGGATGCGTGTTCCGTTCTCGTCGAATACTGCGTAGATCAGGCGGTCTGCCCCTGTGCCGTCACCGATGGCCTTGGTCTGCACGGCCCCTTCGAGTCCGAGATTGAGTGTCAGTGTCGCTTCGGGGCCGTTGTCGCCCGACAGCTTCTCGTCAACCGAGCATGCTCCCGTCAGCAGCAGCGCTGCGAGGGAAATCGTTGTGATGATGATCTTTTTCATTCTGTTTAGATTTTATGTTAGACTTAATTGTTATGATGTTTACAATATCAAGTTGTGGTCTCCGTCAAATTCGGGATTTACTGATATGCCTCCGGAGGCATTGGACAGCAGGAAACCGCCTCGCATGACAGTATGGCTGCTTCGGTTGAGCGGTACCTCTATCTGCTCGGTCATGCCTATCCGGCCGCCGTCAGGTCCGTAGATGCCGATCTGTACGGTGACGGTTGAGCTTTGACTGTTTATAAACACATAGTCGAAGCCCATCGACGCCTCGGACTCGCTTATCTTGGTTATGGAGGACTCGAACGAGATACCGGTCGATGAGTCCACAGGTTTGTCTGTGAACAGGCTGTAGGTATCCGGCATGAATCCTACATAGTGGAAGACTACCTTGTAGTCGCTCAGACGTATAGGTGATGACTCTATCTCTCCGTTTTTCTCAAGTACCGCCGCTGTCTGTCTGTCAATGAACTCGGCGAGGTCGTCGGCTATGAACTCATATTTGGCAAGAGGCCTCTCCATCTCTATCCGCAGTGTGTCAGGTGCTTTGTCCATGATGTCGGAAGAAACAGAGATTCCTCCGGTGCCGCGGAAAGCGTCACGGCTGTCGGTATTGGCCGGATGTATGTCTCCGTTCAGGCTTATCGAATTGAAGTCCGCCGTGCTGTAGTGCAGATCTTCTGTGCTGTTGTCATTGACCATGTCTGTCCAGACCAGAATGTCATAGTCGCCGGGAGGTACGGAGATAGAGAATTCATTGTCGTATCCGTTGCCGGCGTCACTGGAAAAGACGAACTCGCAGGCCGGCTCCATTGAGGCCTTGCTGCCCTTGACTTTAGGGAATGCGCGGATGATATATCTTATGTCATTGTCTGTGATGACGGACTGCGAGCGGGTGCCGAAACTGTGCTCTGAGGTATCCATGTCTGTGTCGTAGCTGAGTATCAGGTGTATGTCCCTTGTCTCCGGGGCATCGGGCCACTCGTGTACGAGGCATCCCTGTAGCAAGACGGATGTCAGAAGGGGGAGGAAGATTTTAAGTGCGGGTCTCATCTCTCACCTCCTTTTTTGTTTTTGCCAAGGTCAAATGAGTAGGAGAATGTTATGGATACATTGTCAGGCCCCCAGTACACTCTTTTGACGGTCCCGGTCATAAGTCCGTCAGGCTCATTATGGAATATGTCGTAATGGACGCTGTATGCCCCTGCTCCCAGAGCGAACTCCACATTCCATTTCCCGTTGTCTGTCAGAGGCAGGCGGTAGCCGATGCTGATGCCTCCGCCGAGGGCCGGGCTGTCACCGTCATGGTCCTGGTATCTCCACGGGCCGTTTGTGGCGATATTGAACCATGCGCATCCGAAATGCGCTCCAAGGAACCAACGGCTGTTGTCATCCCTGAACCAATATCTGAATTCGGGCTGGAAAGCCAGTATTCTGAATTTTATGCTTGGAGTGAAATAGTTTATCGTCGAGAAATAGATGGGAAGAGAGAATGACCAGTGCCTGGCGATATCAACCTCGACCGCAGCATTGGCCATGAACATAATCCATCCGGCCGCATTGGATTTGATACTGAGCCGGTGGCTCCATTCCGGCTCCGGTTTCAGATATGGAGTGCTTTGTTTTAAGCTACGGGAGATCTGCGATACGGCTG
>DXAW01000049.1 GCA_019116865.1 Candidatus Coprenecus stercoravium
TGCGACTGCGAGGGCGTGGCCGCCGAACCGGTGGTTACCCCCAATGTGGGTATTCTCGCTTCGACCGACATCCTGGCCGTCGACCAGGCCTGCGTGGACATGGTCTACGCCATGACCGAGGAGGAGCACCACGCTCTGGTGGAGCGTATCGAGTCCCGTCACGGCCTGCGTCAGCTCTCCTACATGAAGGAGCTCGGCATGGGCAATGACCGCTATATCATCATCGACCTGGACAACGGTGGCCGGCGCATCACCGTCGGGGAGGCCGTCAAGGACCTGAAGCCCTTCGTCGCAGAGCAGTAGTTTATACAGAAACAGTATAGATTTAGATAAGTGCAGTAACGTGCAAAAAGTTAAAAGTGACGGTTTTATCAGGAAATCTTGCCTGAAGTGAGTTCGTTTTGAAGATAGTCGTAGATGTATCCGGCACTTTGGAAATAAAGTCCGGTAGCAGGATCTGAAAGACGCTCAAAGGTGTCGGAGTTGTAGAGGACTGTCAATGCTTCCTGCATGCTGTAGCCCCAGTTCTCCATAAGCATCTGGGTCAACTCTACCGTCAATGCCTCCTGCAAATGCTCTATCTGTCTGCTGTTCAGTCTCATATTCTGCTTAAATAGGATAATGCCCTGTCTGTCCCGAAGAAATACTGGATAGTCAGTCCTTTGGCGTACCGCAGTTCTTCGACTAATTGCCTCATCGTGATAATACCGTCGGTATATCTTCTGAGCTGAAATGTCACACCGTCATCGGCAATAGGGCCGACCACAATATCATAGTCATGCACAGGCTGTGGTTGATGACGGTCCCTGTTCTTCAATACAAATTCCGCCCATTCCTCACAGTAGTCGTCAAACCGTTTTATCTTTAATCCGTCAGCAATGGCATCATCCTCGTTCCATTCAAAAACAGTTACAGAAGGGCTTCCTTGTTTCAACAAGTCTACGACTTGGGCAGCTCTTTCCTGTGCCTGAGCCGGGTCGTGGGAAAGGTAGAAACCGCGGCCGAAATCCTTGAAAGGCTTTGAACGCGATAAGTCCGGTCGCTCTATTGTCACATTTGATCCGTGATACAGTCTCATGCCAATCGCCCTCCATTACGACTGCATACCAGGACGAGGTCGCTGATAGTGTCCTCGAAGGACTGGGTATGCATCACATTGTAGTGAGTGAAAAAGAAATCAAGTCCCTTGAAACGCTGCAAATAGTTGTATGCCTGCTTTTTGCTCAGATTAAAAGCAGCGGCGAAGTCGGCTATCAGCGCAACTGTATACTCCAGTTTATTTTTTTCTGTACGGGACATATCTTCATTTTCCACAAAAATAAGAATAAATCGGATATCATAAGTTTACCTCTGGCGGGAAAAGGTGCAAATAAATAAAATGTAGCAGCTCCAGATGACAACGGCGGCCGGCGCATCACCGTCGGGGAGGCCGTCAAGGACCTTAGGCCCTTCGTCGCGGAGCAGAAATAATTTTGAGAATCGAATAATTTATGTAAATTTGGAGTTGAACTCCAAAAATGCATAAATTTTCGTATGAACTACATTAACAGGACAATGGAAGCCTTGCTGCTGGAGGCTTCAAAATATTTTTCAGTATTGGCAGTGACCGGGCCGAGGCAGTCAGGTAAAAGTACATTGCTGGGGCATCTGTTCCCGGAAGCTGTCAGGTATTCGATGAAGGATGTTAATGTCCGTGAGTTCGCTGAGAATGATCCGATAGCATTCCTGAACTCTACCAAAGATGTCATGTTTATTGACGAGGTGCAGAAAGTTCCTGAACTGTTTGAATATATTCAGGGAATTGTGGACGCTGACCCGGACAGGAAGTTTTTATTGTCAGGCAGTTCCAATTTCGAAATAATGAAATCTGTTTCCGAGTCACTGGCAGGCAGAGCCGGAGTATATGAACTGTTGCCACTGTCTTTGACAGAAGCCGGAGACATCGGCTTCGCCAAGGGGCTTGATGAGTTCCTGTTCGACGGACTGTTTCCGGCTGTGTGTTCGGGAAAGAGCGTCGCCAAGTTCTTTTATCCTTCTTATGTCAGGACCTATCTGGAGAAAGATGTCAGAGATCTGATGAATGTAAAGGACATGATGCAGTTTACAAGATTCATGAAGTTGTGTGCTGCCCGTGTCGGTTCGATTCTGAATGTCTCTGAGATATGTTCGGAGCTCGGCGTGGACAATAAGACAGCGACATCCTGGCTTTCAGTTCTTACTGCCTCCTATGTCGTATATCTGCTTCCTCCATACTTTGAGAACATATCCAAGCGCTTGATAAAAAGCCCCAAACTGTATTTTACGGATCCTGGCCTCGCGGCATATCTGCTGGATATAGAGAGCCCGGAACAGTTGTCAAGGGACAAGATGCGGGGAAAAATATTCGAGAACTATGTCGTAATGGAGGCGGTGAAGCACCGTATGAATGCCGGCATGGAGGGTGGAGTGTATTTTTACCGTGACTCAAATGGCAATGAAGTGGATTTGTTGTTGAAAGAGGAGGGTCGTATACAGGCCTTTGAAATAAAGTCATCGATGACTTACACTAAAGATTTTGAGAAGACGCTCAGGAATCTGCCTTCCTGGCTGAATACGCCTGTAAAGCGCAGGGCTGTTGTCTATGCAGGGGATTTTGAGAATACGGTCGGAGAAATAAATATAATCAACTATCGGAATTTAAGTTTCATATAGTATATTCGCGGCATGAAAAAAGCGGATATAGTATTTGCCTGCGCGGTGGTGGCGGTGTTCCTGCCCTTCGTGCTTTCGGAGCCTGTCTACGAGGCCTATAAGAGTTTCAATGCCGCTCACGGGATGATCGTGAGCTTCATCAAG
>DXAW01000050.1 GCA_019116865.1 Candidatus Coprenecus stercoravium
GAGCACAGGAAGAGCAGGAGCACTGCGTTCATGATATAATAGCCGAACCTCTCGCCCATGTTGCTCAGTGCGGCTGCAATCAATCCTTTAGGATGTCCTTTGAACATAAAATGATGTTTAAATTAATAATTTGTTGTAGCGGTTGCAAATATAAGAAAGTTTTAATATATATTCATAATGTAAATAAGTCCGAGAGTTACACGGTGCTCACGGGTGGGAAGGATACCCAGTAGAGAGCCGCTTCCGGCAGGGGATGCGTTGTAATAGTTATAGTGCAGGAAGAAGCGGAAGTCACGGCTCTTGGTAGGCATATATTCGAGGCAGGCCTGTGCGTTCCAACTGGAGCGGCAAAGCCCGTCCGGTATGTCACCGTAAGGACGGAAGAGGCTGCCGTGCTCTATAGAGCCTTTCAGGAAGGCTGAGAATGACGGACTCAGGAAAAGATGAAGATAGCCTATCGCCGAAAAATACTCCACATTCTCCATTGTCCGCAGCACTCCGTCGGAAAACACCGCCGCCCGGCTGATAATGCCGTTGGCATCGAGGTCCTGACGGGAATATATCAGATCAAGGTAGACTCCCCACCATCTGCTGCGGTATGACTGGCCCAGCTCGACTATCCACAAGTCCTTTTTCCCGGCCTGTGAGCCGTAGGATGCCGACCAGCGGAACTCAAGGGCGTCATTGAAAAAATTGCCGTTCCAGTTGAGAGTGTACAGAAACGGAGCTTTGGATGACTCCACTCCGTCAGGAAGACCGCCGTAAAAATACTCGTCATCCCACAAACCCCTGATATTGGATACCTGGAACGCCAGGTCCTGAGTGGGGCTGATGTGCCACGTACCCATTACGCCGAGCTGATAGCAAGGAAAACTGCCGCCGAAGTCACTGT
Source organism: Candidatus Coprenecus stercoravium (assembly GCA_019116865.1). GTDB lineage: Bacteria > Bacteroidota > Bacteroidia > Bacteroidales > UBA932 > Coprenecus > Coprenecus stercoravium. The sequence goes on from DXAW01000050.1 coordinate 893, forward strand.
ACTGTATCACATAGACCGGCGCAGCCCATGCCTCCTGACCTCCGAGGGCCATCACCTGCTTGCCGAACGTCAGCGAGAACGCCTTCACGGGCGTCCACATCATATATGCGTAGTCCACCGACTCCAGCAGATTGTCGAAGGTATTGGTTCGGAAATTGGCATTGAAACTCTGACGGAAATGGTAATACAGCGCCTTGTTCCTGCCGAAAGTTCCCTCCATGTTCCAGCGGAAATTATCCATCCTGAAACGAGCCGACGCATCTCCTCCCTCAGGAATCTCCGCCCTGAGCGAGCCGCGCATCTGAAATGCCATGTCATGATTGTCCATAAAAGTCTGCGACACCTTACCCTCAAGCAAGGTGTCGGTCAGGGACAATTTATCAGAAGCACGGAGCGGGGAAAGCACCGCCGCCGCACAGAAAATCAGAAGACAGAGCCTTCTCATTACTGCAATGCGTATTTCTTGATAATCCTTACAGTAGATGTGTCGGAGGCAAAGACTGAATACAGTCCCTGCTCCTCCTGGGCCGGATCACCTGTATAGTCATCTCCGGGCTGCCACATCAGATGCTCACCGGAAGGCACGGCCACTCCTGCCCAGCCCCAGAAATTAAATCCCGCCAGCAGGCTGCCCTCCTCCTTCTTACCGGTCATGTGCGAGAGCATCGCCTCGTAATAGACATCCCTCATGCTTACAGATGAGCTTCTGGAAAATGCGACACTGTCTCTCGGGAAACCGAATTCCTCCACGACCAGAGGTTTATGCAGCCTATCGGCCACCGCCATGTGCTCTTCGAGATATTCATTGGAAAGCTCGACTGCCGGAGCCACATTGCCGGTATTCATATCCTCACGGGAAGTCCAGCCCCAGTTGAAAGGCCAGATATGGATATTCAGATAGTCGATATAGGACGAGCGGCCGATCTCCTCCCAGAGACCGAGATCCACCTCACAGCCGTATTTGCCCTCGCTGCCGACCGACACCATGTGGTTGGGGTCGATAGCCTTGATAATCTCGGCCGTAGAGACAATCCACTCTTTGAAAGCCTCCTTGTTGTCCGCTCCGAAAGGTCTGGGCTCATTGCTTATCTGCCATGAGAATATGGCGGGGTCGTCCCGGTATGCCTTGCCTGTCACAGTATTGGTCCTGGACACGATATCCATCACATAGCGCCGGAACATATTCTTGGCCGAATCGGATTTTATAAAATTGGAGACATAATCCACGTATTCATTGTAACTTGCCACCCTGGGCAGGGGAATATCGCCATAACCGGCCCACTTGAGATACTGCGAATATCCTCCGCTCCACTCCCATGCGTTATTGAGGTAAAGCACTGCCTCCATATCTCTCTTTCCAAGCTCCACGAGGAAATAATCCAGTCCCCGGAGCAGTGTGTCATTGTATTTGCCGGGAGCATACTGCAAGGTAGGCTCGACCTTAGTATACACGCCACGGTCTCCGTCCGAGCCTACAAGCACCCTAAGATTACGCACTCCTATGGCGCAAAGGCTGTCCAGCTCACGGGCCAGTCTCTCACGGTCTCCGCCAGTTCCCTCCGAGGCCAGAATCGGCCCGTACCAGAAATTGGTGCCCACAAAATAGTAAGGCTCTCCGTGCTTGATGAACTGACCGTTCTCTATTTTTATAATATCGCTGCCGGTGCCGCCGACACAAGAGAATATCAGCACCGCCGCCATAGCGGACAGAACCGATACCGCCGTCCTCATGGGATTCCTTCTCACCTTGCCGGCCCAGAGCCTTGCCCTGTAAGATGCGGTCCAAGCCTTGGACGCATACCTCCATCTTCTGGAAGACATACTTACATTGCGTCCTCCCCTGCAAGTAGCCTCGACCACTACCCCTATGATATCGGAGACTGTCGCACTCTCATAAGGAGCATAGGAATTATCCTCCCTCAGCAGAAGGAGCGTGCCCCAGACATGCACCACTCTCATCAACACCGGGACAGAGTCGCTGCGGTGTCTGGACAGCACCACGTCCCTGCGGCGGACTGTTATCCGTCCCTCATCCGAGGTACTGTTGCGCCTCCTGCGGCCGCTCATGTCACTGTGCGAGCGGAATGCGTCCATCTCCCGGTCACTGTACTCCTCCCCTACAAGTCTGACAGGCGATATGAGCACGCTGTCCTCCCCTGACTTGAGGAAAGGCCGCATGCCGTCGCTGTTTATCGACACTTTCACAAATATGCCCTGAGACAATTTCTCAGCTGCGTCAAAATAATTATTCACTGAAACTGTAGCCATATATTAAGTCTTAGGTATTAGTCCTTCAAAGAATATTCTATCGTCGTAACCACTCTCACTATCTTGATATGAGGAGTATTCTGGTCCCTGTCGGATATGGAGAACTGCCCCTGGGACGCCGAGCGGATCTTGCCTATCTCGCTGTCCGAGTCCTCCGCGAATTTCTGAGCGGTAGCCCTGGCGTTCTGAGTAGCCTCAGCCACCATCTCCGGCTTGATGTCATTGAGTCCGTTGAATGAGAATACGGTCTGGAACTGATAATCGTCCCCTGTCGTGACCACGCCTTTTTTGAGAAGGTCTCCCTGCTTGGTCATCAGACTGCGGACCAGGTCTATCTTATCCGAGGCCACCGTAACTACCGATACTGCCTTGTAACGGAACGGGTCCTCATTGTTGTAACCGTACCGCTCGGCCTGCATGTCTGTAACAGATGCGGGAGTGACGGTTATCTCATCCTGCGGGATACCGTTGGAGGTAAGGAAATCCATGATGACGGCATTGGAGCGCTCTATCTCGTTGTACAAGGACCTGATATCGTTACCGGCCAGTCTGTAAGCTATCGGCCATATCACCTTGTCCGCCACCACTTCCCTCTCCGACAGGCCTTTGACCACCACGCTCCGGTCTCTGTCCGCAAAACGTCCGATACCTGCGTAGATAAACCATCCGAGGACTATCAGTCCTATCATTACCGAACCTCCGTCGATGTGGATTTTCGTCTTTATAGACTTGTTGTCTGTGTCTGCCATGACGTTTAAATTTTAGTACATCTGACAAAGATAGCGATTTATTTAAATTTTCCTAAATTTGCCGTTAAGAAAACTCAAGCGACATGAGAAAACCTATTATTTTACTTTCCACATTTCTGATGGCAATGACATTTTGCACAGACGGCTCCGCCAAGGACAGGCAGTCCGTCATAGAAAAAGAACCCATCGAGGTGACGGACGGCAAGTTCACACCTGAAATCATGCTCCGGCTCGGACGCGTATCCGACCCTCAGCTCTCTCCGGACAGCAGGAAAATACTGTACGGGGTGACCTACACCAGCATCGAGGAGAACCGCAGCGTACGTCAGCTCTATGTGATGAACGCAGACGGCACCGGCAACAGGCAGATCACTCACTTCTCCTCCAGCGCCAACAACGCCCGCTGGTACGGAGACGGCTCGATGATACTCTACCTGCGTGACGGCCAGATATGGTCCATGAAAGCGGACGGCACCGGTAACAGGCAGGTGAGCGACATTCCCGGAGGCATCTCCGAGTTCAAGCTGTCTCCTGACCAGACAAAGGTAATGTACATCGCACAGGTGCAGTACGCCACCAGGCCCACCGACCTGTATCCCGACCTGCCCAAGTCCTCCGGCCGTGAGATAGACGGCCTCATGTACCGTCACTGGGACCACTTCGTGGAGACTATTCCCCACACATTTGTCTCTGATGTGACACGCTCGGGCAAGTCTCTCAAAGTGACTGCCGGCAAGGACATCATCGAGGGTACTAAATTCGAGCTCCCCACTCTGCCGTTCGGAGGGCTGGAACAGCTTTCCTGGAGCCCGGACGGCTCGCAGATAGCCTACGCCTGCCGTAAACTGACCGGCAAGGACTATGCTTTCTCCACCAACACGGACATCTATCTCTACAATGTGGCCGACGGTACCTGCGAGAATCTTACCGAGGGCATGAACGGCTACGACACCGACCCTGTGTTCTCTCCCGACGGCAAGAGCATAGCATGGCTGAGCATGGAAAGAGCCGGATTCGAAGCTGACCGCACCAGACTCTTTGTCATCGACCTGGCTTCCCGTGAAAAGAGGGAACTGACTGTGGGCTTCGACCACGGAGCCATGTCTCCCGTATGGAAAGCCGACGGCAGCGGACTCTATTTCAACGCCCTGACATTTGCCCTGCAGGCTATATTCTCTGTAGACCTTGACGGCAATATCACCCGCATCACACCCGACAGCCTCTGGTATGACTTCGGAGGCGTGGCGGAACTATGTTCCGACCGCCTTCTGGCCACAGCCCATTCCATGAGCAGGCCCGATGAGATCGTATCGGTATCCCTGGCTGACGGCACCTTCACATACCTCACCCATGAGAATGACGACATCTACGCACAGCTTGAGCAGGAGACCTACGAGCTGCGCTGGGTTCCCACCACTGACGGCAAGCAGATGCTCACATGGATAGTGTACCCGGCCGGATTCGACTCCACCAAGGTATATCCGGCCATGCTGTTCTGCACCGGCGGTCCTCAGCAGTGCCTCAGCCAGGGCTGGTCGACACGTTGGAACTTCAAGCTCATGGCCTCCCAGGGCTACATCGTCATCCTGCCCAACAGACGCGGCACCATGTCGTTCGGCCAGAAATGGTGCGACGATGTATCACAGGACTACGCCGGCCAGTGCATCGACGACTATATGTCAGCAGTATACGAGATGAAGAAAGAGCCGTTTATCGGCAAGATGGGAGCCTCAGGCGCCAGCTTCGGAGGATATTCTATCTACTATCTGGCAGGAGCGCACCCGGAGGATTTCGACGCATTCCTTGCCCACGCCGGCATCTTCAATCAGGAGCAGATGTACATGATGACCGAGGAGATGTGGTTTACACAGTGGGAAAACGGCGGTGCTCCATGGGACATCGAAAAACCGGCCGCACGCAGGCACTATGTCAACTCACCCCACAAGCTCGTCCGCAACTGGAAGACTCCTATCATGATTACCCACGGCGAGATGGATTACCGTGTACCTGTGGAGCAGGGCATGGCCGCCTTCAATGCAGCCCAGATGCTAGGCGTACCCTCCCGCATGCTCCTCTTCCCTGAGGAGAACCATTGGATACTCCGGCCCCAGAACGCCGTTCACTGGCAGCGTGACTTCTTCGCCTGGTTCGACCAGTGGCTGAAAGACTAACGTTTTTTGGAAATATCAGAAAGCAGAGCGTCGCAGAGAGCAATCGCTGCGGCGCTTTCTATTACTACCGGTACACGCAGGGCGAAGCACACATCGTGGCGCCCCTTTATTTCCAGCTCCTCCATACGGCCTGTGGCCAGATTCATCGTCTTCTGAGCACCGGCGATACTCGATGAAGGCTTGACCGCCACACGGAAAACGAGCGGATTGCCGTTGGTAATGCCGCCGTTGATGCCACCGGCCCCGTTGCGGGAGGTATGTCCCTCCGTATCCACAATAGGATCATTGTGCTGCGAACCTCTCATACGGGCCGCCTTGAAACCGTCCCCGAACTCAATGCCTCTGATGCCCGGAATGGAGAACACCATCTGCGAGAGCGCCGCCTCTATCGGATAGAAGAAAGGCTCGCCCAGTCCGGCAGGCACTCCGTCACAGACGCATTCCACGACTCCTCCGACAGAATCACCCTCTACAGCCACCTCTGAGAGCATGGCGTCGAGAGCCGCATTGTCCCCGTCTTTCCCTGTGAGGAGCAGCCCACCCACCTCAGTCAGACGGGCATGAACCTGCATCGGGGCAATAATCTTCTTGGCCACCACCCCTGCGGCGACAACGGGAAGGGTCATCCGCCCGGAGAACATTCCGCCGCCGGAAGTAAGACTGCCTGCTCCGTATTTTACCCTGCGCACCCAGTCCGCATGACCGGGACGGGGAATGTCGGCAAACTGCTGATAGGCGGAAGGGTCTGTATTTTCATTGCGGAAGAGAATCTTGAGGGTGGTGCCGGTAGTATGGCCGTCCTTCACGCCCCGGACAATCTCCGGGATGTCCTTCTCAATGCGGGCGGTAGTGCCCTTGCGGCCGGGACGCCGGCGGTCGATATCTTCTGCAAAGTCTACGGGACCCAAAGGTATTCCCTCCGGCACACCTGCGATTTCCACCGACATGACAGGACTGTGGGACTCCCCTGACAGGGCAATCCTGAATACATTTCCAAAGGCGTTGCGCATATTGATTACTGATGAATGGAGTCGAATAGTTTGAGGAATCCCGGGAAGGACTTGTCTATGCAGTCCGTACTGTCGAGAATCACTTTGGAGTCGCATCCGAGCGATGCTATCTTGAGCGCCATGGCCACCCTATGATCAGAGAATGTATGGAAACTGCCGCCTTTCAGCATCCGGCCCTCAACGATTCTACGGGTCAAGGACATACCGCTGACTTCCATCATATCCCCGTCCACACGGGCCTCCACACCCATAGCCTTCAACCCCTCCTCCATCACTACCGGACGGTTGCTTTCCTTATTGCGCAGACGGGCCACACCCGTGAAATGCGATGTCCCCTCCGCAAAGGCGGCCATCACGGACAGAGCCGGAAGCAAGTCCGGAGAGTCCGTAGCGTCAAAATCGAATGCCCTCAGACTGCCTCTGGAAACAGTTATACCGTTCTTGGTCTCCTGTACAAATGCCCCGCTGGCACGCACCACATCCAGTATCCTGCTGTCCGCCTGCAACGAATCCGTCTTCAGACCTGTGACTGTAAGAGTTCCGAAAATAGCCGCCGCCACTATGAAATTGACAGCAGCACTCCAGTCTCCCTCAAAAGTCATCTCGGTGGGAGAATATTTCTGTTTACCCGGAATGATGAATACCAGTTCGTCGCCCTCACGCCTCCAGTCCACCTTTATACCGAACTGCCTGATGACATCCACTGTGAGCAGAATATAAGGCACGCTTGTCGCATTCTGAACCCTCAGGACGCTGTCCTTTTTGGACAACGGCAGAGCCATTAGCAGACCTGTGATGAACTGTGAGCCGCGCTTACCGGAAATAGTTATCTCTCCGCCCTTTATCGGGCCGCACACGACGGCCGGCAAAGTCTCTTCCGCTGTGAGGATACAGCTTGCGCCAAGCTCCTCCATAGCCTCCTTGCAACCATACATATGCCTGTCCAGCAGACTTCCTTCTCCTGTCACCGTAACTGATTCCCCGAACTGGGCCACCACCGGTATGCACAGACGGGAAAGCAGACCGGACTCACCTACGAAGGCCGTGCGTCCTCCCTGAAGTCCCTGCATGGACATGGATGTAAGTCCCATGAACGGAGATTCCTCTTTTTTCTTCTCGGGAGGGAATCCGCCACGGACTATGAGATTGTCCCCCTTGTCCATATAGGCTTCCGTAGCAAACTGCCTGGCCACGCCTATGGCGGAGTCTATGTCCCTGCACCTGGTGCAATTGTGGAACTCACTCTCGCCCTTGGCCAGCATAGCGGCGACAATAGCCCTCTGCGCTATGCTCTTGGACGCCGGCACAGACACGCTGCCGCTTACTTTCGTCCCGTCGTGGAAATTCTCAGCCTCATCCATGGTAAACATTCCGGGTGCGAGTATATACTTCTTGCGCAGAGCGCAATAGATAAAAGGCGAACCTAGATTCAATGCCTCCAGACGACTGAAGCGTCCGGCGTCACCCATGGCAAATGCAATGAGCGGTACTTTCTTGCGGCCCAGCTTGCCCTCATTGCGCAGTCTGTACAAATCCAGAACCCTGAGGGCATCTTCGGCAGTGTCGGCGGCAGTGACTATCTTCACAATATCCGCTCCGGCAGCTACTGCATCCCGGTATATTCTGGCCAACGCATCTATGGACGGAGTTGTCTGATAATCATGGAAAGAAAGTATCAACTTGGCATTGCGGCCGCGCAGAAGCACCTGATCCTCCTTTTTCAGATTGAGGAACGAGAATACATTGACATCCACATAAGCAGCCCCGGAAAGCACCGCCGCCTCATATAGACGGACACTGCGCTTCATCCCTGTAGCTATCAGCGGGACCTTCGCTCCGCTGAACAACTCATGCACGTCACTTGTACTGAGACCGCATAAGTCCAGTCTTATCTCGGCGACTATGTCCGGAAACTGTCTGCGATACTTCTCGCAACGCCTCAAAGCCTTTTTGCAGGCATCCAGACCGAAGTCCCCTATGCTAATACAAATCATTGAGCACCTCCTGTATTTCGTTCACTCTCAGCTCATATGCTTTCACAAAGCCTAAGCTGTGAATCAGTACAAAATTAATAAAATCTTCCTTACGTTTCTTATCATTGAGCACAAAGTCCGATAAT
>DXAW01000051.1 GCA_019116865.1 Candidatus Coprenecus stercoravium
GCTTTACAGTACCGAACATAATGCCTAGCGACGGGGCGGTCGGAGTGCCGAAAGCATCCATCCTGACTCCGGTCTGAAGAGAGATGAAGAAACTGTGCCTGTATGGCTCGCGGTTCCACCAGTTCTCCGGACGCATGGTGACAGTCATATCCTTGGATATTCTGGTCCGAGCCGGTTTCATGCCGGAATAATAAGCATCCAGACTGCCGTGAGTGACAGAAGGGCTTAGAATAAATGTTCCGTCCAGTCCGGAGAATACAGAGTCCTGCCCGCCCTTTATCTCGAGTTTGACTCCGGGAATGGGATTGCCGTGCTTGTCTACGACCTTTCCCCTGACAGCATCCTGGGCATAGGCCGAAAAGCCCATGAGGACAAGGATGCAGGATAAAATGATTGTTCTCATCAGTATTCTGTATAAAATTTATTTTCTGAGTTTTATTGATTTCCACGTATCAGCGACAGTCGCAGCGGCACGCACTGTCGGAGTCTGCACCTTCCGGTTTATGACCACAGACCGCTGCTCCACTTTCTCCGTCACATATGAGGTCAGTTCCGAAAGAGTTACGTTGCCTTTTGTCTCCTGCAGTTTCTTAAGCAGGTAATAAGTGAACAGACCGTGCCCCTTCTCTTTATACGGCATCGCTGTCTGGTCATCGGAGACAGCTGAGAATACCACCATATTGCCTCTGGGGGCATCCTGCTTTGGACGGACGACAATTCCGCGCATTCCCTCTCTCTCCAGAACCATCCCTCCGTCACGCTGTCCGCCACTGAAACAAGCGTCCATCATGACAAAAACACTCTGCGCATTAAGGCTGCCGAGGTCAGCATACACCCGGCTCAGAGGGAAACAGGCAGATGTCTCCTTCCCGTCCGAGTCTACCGGAAGCAGATACGCATCCTTAGTCTGTTCGTCCGGCACTCCGTGCCCGGCATAATAGAATATCACATCTATATCCCCGTCATAAGCTGTAGAAATGTCCTTTATATCATTCAAAGCCCGCATGAACACACCGTAAGTGGCATCCTCATAATAGCGCACGTTGCTTTCAGGAAGTCCGAGTGTCTGCGTACAGTACCTGGCCAGCGTACGGCCGTCATTGAGAGCCATCGGCACTGAAGACACCATCTGATAATTCTCATTGGCTATGATGACCGCAAACGTATTCTCGTTGGTCTTTGGATTTTCCGGGATATTGACATCCACGTCCGAAACACCTACACTGACATTCTGCCGCTTGATACGCTGAGATGCCCCCGGACGTGAGGATGTATTCGATGTCAGATGGCTGTAATCAATATCTGCGAACTGCATGTCCACCACTGTCTCGGTGTAATTAAGCGCATTGCTGTCATCGTATCGGTAAATCCTGCCGGCAGGGCTTACAAATGTCAGAGAAGACAAAGCCAGCCGGTCATCCTTGATATAGTACTCCGGATTGCGGAGCTGCATCCCGTTCCAGTTGCTCTCGAACATACGGGCCTCGTTATCAGCCCTCGGTACAGGTATGATGATCTCACCGTACTTTGTCTCGGCCAGAAACACCTCATTCTCCGCATCATAAGGTCTCAGTACAATGTCAGACGGGCCCAAGTCCTGAGCATAGATGCTGATATAGTTGTCCTCCGCTGCCTTCAGCAGTTCCTTAACCTTGGCCTGCCGGGCCTCTTCCGTCACTCTCGCCATATACTCGTCCAGCGTCTCATAGGGGTCTTTCTCCTGCCACTTGCCGATACGGTCCTCCACGTATTTTTTCGCATAGACCGAATAAGCCGGAACATCGTCCCGCACCGGCCGCGGCTGTACTGCACCGTAAGATGCTCCGACAGGCGTTCCGCCACTTACTATGCCGCCGTTCCCGCCGGCATAGGATCCTGTTCCATTATAAGCCATCAGTGAGGGAATATCATTCCCGGAGACCTCCATTCCTCCGAGTGCGACAAGCTTTCTGTTGGCCTGCCTCAATGACTCCTGCCGGTCTGTACAACTGTAGGCTACCGCCAGTGCCTGAAGGAACCGCACTGACGAAGGATCTGCGTCCATGACACTTTCCATCACAGGGATCGCCTTTCGAAAATATTCGGCGGCCAGCCCTCTGTCTCCCTGATTGTAGTACAGAACAGCCAGATTGTATGTATTCATCGCCTGATGCTCCGCTACTTCCAGACTTCTGGGCATCACCTGCCTGAGCTTGTCGTACACGGCCATAGCCTCCTTAAAGTTTCGGCTGTCCTCGTACAGCCTGCCCTGAATATTGAGCAGAGTGGGATCGGACGGCTTGACTGCCAACGCTCTGGAGACATATTTCTGTAACTTTTGATTGTCATCAGCATCTATACAGGCATTGATGGTCATTGAAAGAATGTTGAAATCAGAAGGCCAGATACCGCAAGCCTCTTCCAGGGCATCCACGGCCTGACGATAATCCTTGACATGGCTGCATGCTTTAGCCAGATACATATACACATTCTTCCTGTTGGACGACGCGCCTGTGGCAATATACTCCCGCAGATAAGGAATTGCCCGCGCATAGTCCTTGGCATTGTAAGTACCGGAAGCGGCAAAATACACCATTGTCGGGTAATAATCGTCCTGCGGAAACGATGTCCCCGAGAACTCCTCCATCATCGGGATGTCCACAAAGGCCTGCGCCAGAAGCAGAGCATTGTGCTGCGAGCCTTTCTGAGAGTACAATATGGCTCCTTGCTGAAGGTACGGACGCATCTCATACAGCCTCTGTCTGGCATCTATAAAGCTCTGCGAACCCCTTGAAGAATGTCTCAAGGCAGAGACATTGGCCTTATAGGAGTCATACAGTGAGGCATAATCGGACTCCGTCCAGCCCTGAGTCTGCGCAAATGCGGCATACATCAGGGAGAAAAGCATGAGTGCCGTTATAAAACACCTTTTCATCTCCGTTCCCTAAAACACATCAACAAAAAGGAAGTCCACGGATATTCTCCGGTGTTCACCACCTACCTCGTCGGAGATAACGATATTGTACCTGTACTCTACATCCATGGAATCGAGTTGATCCACATGGTGCGATATATAATCCTTAATGCCGGCGGCTCTTACAAGAGCCAGCTGATTATTCTCTGTAATGCCTGTCTCAGAAGTGACTGTAAGGCGGAAAGGTCCGTCCGCCCCGTTGACCTCAATGTCCTCAAATTCCCCGTAAGAGCCGTCATACGCTATTCTGCCGTTGATTCTGAGACGGTCTGCCATACCTGTAATAGTGACAACCAGCCTGCGACCGGGAACGATATACTGAGCAAACTCTCCAGAAAATGCATTCTCAATAATCCTGGCCAGGGACATCGCCGCACCGGAATTGTCCGTTCTGTATTGTCCCGGTGCGAAATCCTCTCTCTCAGAGAATTCTTTCTCCACATTGTATGAGAAACCCACCTCATAATTGACAATCTTCTCACCGTTCTCGTCAACAGCGGGAACGATACCGGTACTTACCGCTATCTGTGTATGATTGGATATGATGTTACGTTTCAACGAACTGCTGATCACCTCATCCTTTATCTCCTGAAGTCTCATCTCCTCCATATTGGACATCTGCACCAACTCCAAAGGCACAATTCCCTCGTCATAAGCCAGATAATCCAAAGACTCACGGCTTCTGTTGTCAAAAGTATAAGTCTTGCCTGATTGCGGGTTATATACCTCGGTATAGATGACCTCGAAGTTGTCCCTGTCGTCCAGTCCGTAGAGAGTGTTGCGGAATTCCAGCTTGCCGGGATCCATGAAATCATTGACCTCGTCCGAAGGCACGTCCAGATAGATTGAAGGCATATTGTCAAAGTTCACCTCCAGTTTATTGGTTCTCGTATTGAAATTGTCCAGAGTCACAGTTGAGGCCTGAAGCATGTTGTCCGCCATCCGGGTGGCTATTTCCTGCTCAAATAGCCTCATCTGCTCCATCTTAGTATCATCGTTGACACGAAGCCTGTAATCCTCCAAGGACTCCCCAGGCATCTGTCGCATCCATTCTTCCATACGGACATCCACCTCCTGCCGGAGAAGACGGGTGTAATACGGAGTCAGATTGTCCATAGGCTCGTAAACAAGGGCCGAAGATGTATTATATAAAAGATACACCTTGCCGTCCTTTTCCGTCACAAAGTCAAGAGCTGTCACACCTCCGGACTCAAGGTCAATATACTGCCTGTCCTCAGAGTCCAGAACATTGACCACTGCTATGCGGCTATCTCCTGTTATGGCCGCCACGTATTTCCCATCGGGATGTATTGAGACATCCATGCCCTCGCCAAGAGCATCGACATTATGCACTGACTGCCATGACTGCGTATCATAGACTGTCAGTACGCCCCCGCCGACAATGACCGCCAATGCAGAGCCGTCTTCCGAAAATTTGATGGAATTAACTTTCCCCTCAAAACCGAATTCTGTCCGCAGCGTATTGTCATACAGATCCATTACCGAAACTCTATTGCCGGACGACACTGCTAGCCAGCGGCCACGGCTGTCAGCAGCCAGACGCTCACCGGTAAAGTCCAGGGAAATCCTGTCTGACTCAGTATAATCCGAAGCATTATACACTCTGACACTATTGTCATCACATGCTACAAACAGCCGGCTCCCGTCACCTGACCAAGCCAATGCTTTCGGAGCAAAGCCGGACATCCTGAGCTTTTCGCCCGGAACTCCATTGGATTCAAACCGATTGAAAATCTGAATCCTTGCAGATTTGCCTTTCCTGTATATAACAGCATAATCCGTTCCGGATGGATTCATGGCCAAGGCGACAATATCACCGGAGGCTTTTCCGGTCATCGCCCCTATGGTATTGTAAACTTTACGTGCATTGAAATAATAGGCCGTAAAGTCATAACAGTCAAACCCAATCGGTATTCTTGACTGCTGGAAGACATGAGTGCTGTCCACCGGCTGCGCCATCGCACTCATACTTGCACAAAGTATGCACATGGACATGCATATTCCAAATCTTGACATACTGATAACTATACCCCATAGCTGCTCCTGTCTACGGATTAATGTTATACTTAGGAAAGTGCGGAGCGGACAGACCCGCCCTATGGTAGAGTATAATGAAGTTTTCACAGTTATGCGGAACATACGTCCCGTGTATCGAAACGACACACTGCACGATACGGACGACAAGCACCGCGCTCCATCCTTGTTTACTGAAAACTACCACATTCTCGCTCAAGGACTACAGCCTGACACTTTCATCAATCTGTCTGTGCCGCCGGTTGTCAACGACATCAACAGCAGCAGCGCAAAGTTAGGAATTATTTTGTTCAAGAGATGCGTTTTCCTATAAAAAAGAGACGTAAAAAAGGTGCGGTTTCCGAAGATGCTTGGCTAGAGGGTGAGGATGAAAGTGGTGAGGGCCGGGTCGGTGCGGGCGAGACGGATGGTACCGGAATGGGCACGCATGATCTGGCGCGACAGGGCCAGGCAGGACGCAGACAGACTTCCGGCCTTTTCACACTTTCCCCATACTTCCTTTCTTCCTGTTCTGCTCCGTCACTTTGTACGCCCCGGTCAGCCCTTTCTTTTCCCATACTCCC
>DXAW01000052.1 GCA_019116865.1 Candidatus Coprenecus stercoravium
ACCGTAAGATTGTACTCCGAGGTAGTGGCGGACACCAGCATCTTCTCAGGACAGCCCTTTGCACAGCCGTAGTCCTCCACGACATTGGCCCAGAGCATACGGGCGGCGCGGAACTTGGCTATCTCCAGGAAGTACGAGCTGCCTACTCCGAAATGGAAATATATCTTGCGGGCTATGGTTTCGATATCGAATCCGGCATCGCTCAGGCGGGAGAGATATTCGCTTCCCTGAGAAAGGGCGAATGCAAGCTCCTGAGTGGAAGAAGCTCCGCAACTGTTATAAATATAGGCATCCACCTCTATCACACGCACATTCTTATAAGGAGCGGCAGCTTTCACGCACTCTATCAAGGCGTTGAAGCCTTTTTCCTCGCAGAATGTGCCTCTCTTGTTGAGAGGTCTCAGGGGTGAGAAGTCAAATGTGGCATGCACGGCGTCCTTGTCTATGCCCAGGCCGTCCACATATTTGAGGAAATTGACCAGCGTGCCTACTGTCTTGGGGCAGCAGCCGCGGAAGCCGACAGGCACCTTGTCCAGGGCAATACCCTTGAGGAGCACTGCAAAATCAGAAACCTCAAAAGACTTGCCCTCCGCAAGATGGAATGTCAATGACTCCACACCCTTGGTCAGAAGTACAAGCGCCTTGCTGTTGGCCGCAGCCGGGTCCTCACAGCAAAGGCTCTCGTTGATATACCATTTATTGTTCTGCTTTGTACCCCTGACAAAAGGGAACTCGCCGGGATTTTTCCCGACATACTTTAATCCCTGAAGGTCCTCGGCACGGTAATAAGGGCGCACGGAGAAGCCGTCATAGGTCTTCCATACGAGCTTCTTCTCGTAATCAGCACCCTTCAGGTCCTTCGTTATCACCTCTTCCCATGCAGCCGTAGAGACAGGAGGGAATTCAGTAAATAATTTTTCTGCCATATTTCAATAGTTGTTTTGTTGTTTAACCGTTACAAAAGGCTCTCGTCTACAAGATAAGGCACCGTAACCTTGAGGTCCGGAGTCCTTTCCATCTCCCTTTGGATGGCGAACATGGCGCCCTTGTTGCGGGCCCAGCTACGGCGTGCGATACCGTTGTTCACATCCCAGTGGAGCATGCTCTTGATACGGCGGTCCGCATCCTCGCTTCCGTCAATCACCATGCCGAAGCCGCCATTGATGACCTCGCCCCAGCCTACTCCGCCGCCATTGTGCAGCGATACCCAGGTAGCTCCGCGGAAGGAGTCGCCTATGACATTCTGCACCGCCATGTCGGCCGTAAACTGCGAGCCGTCGTAGATATTGGAGGTCTCACGGTAAGGCGAGTCGGTACCCGACACGTCGTGATGGTCGCGGCCCAGCACTATCGGCGCCGTGATACGGCCCTCACGGATAGCCTTGTTCATCTCCAGGGCTATCTTGGTGCGTCCCTCTGCGTCCGCATAGAGAATACGGGCCTGGGAGCCGACAACCAGTCTGTTGCGGCCGGCCTCCTTAATCCAGTGTATATTGTCTGCAAGCTGATTCTTAATCTCTTCTGGAGCCGTCTTGTATATCTCCTCCAGCACCGACGCCGCTATGCGGTCGGTCTCCGCCAGATCCTCAGGTTTGGATGAAGTGCAGACCCAACGGTAGGGGCCGAAGCCGTAATCGAAGAAAAGAGGGCCCATGATGTCCTGCACATACGAGGGATAGCGGAACGCTCCGTTCACGCCCATGATATCCGCCTTCGCACGGGAAGCCTCCAGAAGGAAGGCGTTGCCGTAGTCGAAGAAATACATGCCCTTCTCCGTGAGCTTGTTGATGGCCGCCACATGACGACGGAGGGACTTCTGCACCTCCCTCTTGAACTTGTCGGGGTCGTTGGCCATCATCTCGTTGGACTCCTCGAAAGTGAAGCCTACGGGATAGTAGCCGCCGGCCCAGGGATTGTGCAGCGATGTCTGGTCGGAACCCAGGTCCACATCCACTCCCCTCTTGGCAAGTCTCTCCCAGAGATCCACGACATTGCCCTGATATGCAAGAGCCACAGCCTCCTTGTTCTCCCTGGCCTGCAGCGCACGGTCGATCAGAGGATCAAGTTCAGTGAACACCTCGTCCACCCAGCCCTGCGAATATCGGGTACGTATGGCCTTGGGGTTGATCTCGGCGATGATGCCGACCACACCGGCTATCACCGAGGCCTTGCCCTGAGCTCCTGACATACCGCCCAGACCGGAGCTGACGAAGATTTTCCCCCGGTTCTCCGTCCCAGGACGGGTATGCATCCTGGCGGCGTTCATCACCGTGATGGTGGTACCGTGTACGATGCCCTGAGGACCTATGTACATAAACGAGCCGGCCGTCATCTGACCGTATTGCGACACCCCGAGGGCGTTGAATTTCTCCCAGTGGTCCTTGGACGAATAATTGGGTATCACCATACCGTTGGTTATCACCAGACGGGGAGCGTCCTTATGCGAGGGGAACAGTCCCAGGGGATGTCCCGAATACAGGACCAGGGTCTGCTCGTCGGTCATCTGCGAAAGGTACTGCATGGTCAGACGGTACTGAGCCCAGTTCTGGAAAGCCGCACCGTTGCCGCCATAGACAATGAGCTCATGGGGATGCTGGGCTACGGCCATGTCCAGATTATTGGATATCATGAGCATTATCGCAGCCGCCTGACGGCTCTTATATGGGAAATCATCTATGCTTCTGGCGTAAATCTTATAATCGGGACGCAGGCGGTACATATAGATCCTGCCGTAAGTCTCGAGTTCTTCCTTGAATTCAGGAATCAGAGTCGCATGATGCTTGGGCGGGAAATAGCGGAGTGCGTTTTTAAGAGCGAGCTTCTTCTCGTCTGCTGTCAGTATCTGCTTCCTGTGTGGAGCATGATTGACAGTCGGATCGAATGGCTTGGGCGCCGGGAGCTCATCCGGAATACCCTCGATGATCGATTTTTGGAAATCTGTCATATCTCAATTTTATAA
>DXAW01000053.1 GCA_019116865.1 Candidatus Coprenecus stercoravium
GAGGGACGCGAGGGCATGTCCTTCACGGAGTTCACCTACCAGCTTCTTCAGGGCTACGACTTCCTGTATCTCTATGAGCACTACGGCTGCAGGCTCCAGATGGGCGGCAGCGACCAGTGGGGAAACATCACCACCGGTACCGAGCTCATCCGCCGCAAGTTAGGCGGAGAGGCCTACGGACTGACCTGGCCCCTGATGACCAAGTCCGACGGAGGCAAGTTCGGCAAGACCGAGAAGGGCAATATCTGGCTTTCCCCTGAATACACCACACCTTATGCCTTCTACCAGTTCTGGCTCAATGTCAGCGACGAGGACGCCGCCAGATATATCAAGATATTCACCACCCTCAGCCGCGAGGAGATAGAGGCAGCCGTAGCGGAACATGCCAATGCGCCTCACCTGCGTGAGCTTCAGAAACTCCTGGCCAGAGAAGTGACCGTCATGGTACACGGAGAGGAGGAATACCGCAAGGCCGTGGACGCCTCGCAGATTCTTTTCGGAAAGTCCACCTCAGAGACACTGCGTTCCCTGGACGAACGGACATTCCTCTCGGTATTTGACGGTGTGCCCCAGTACAGCCTCAGCAAGGATGTCCTGCCGCAGAACGTAATCGACCTGCTTGCCGTGACCACCGACGTATTCCCCTCCAAAGGCGAATGCCGCAAGATGATTCAGGGCGGAGGCCTGTCGCTCAACAAGGACCGCTGCGACTCGGCGGACCGCATTCTCAGCGCAGAAGACCTCATCGACGGCAAATACATCCTCGCCCAGAAAGGCAAGAAGAACTATTACATCCTCAAATTCGAGTAGGCCATGGAAGGAGAAAGCACCCGCCAGCTGAAAGTGGCCAGAGAGCTTCAGAGACATCTGGCTGAGATTATCCGCTCCAAAGGCATGGCGGCCTTTGACGGTGCCCTCGTGTCCGTAAGCGGAGTCTCCATCAGTCCTGATCTGGCAGTGGCCAAGGTCTACGTAAGCATCTTTCCCTCGGCAAAGCAGGGAAAGGTATTCGGAATGATTCAGGAATCAGCCAGGTCCATGCGCGGCGAACTGGGCCGCCAAATGGCCAAACAGCTGCGCATCATCCCCGAGCTTGTATTCTACCTGGATGATTCACTGGACTACGTGGAACACATTGACGAGCTGCTCGCCAAGTAGCGCCGCGCCATGCATCTGCCCTACTTCATAGCCAGACGTTATCTTTTCGCTAAGAAATCCCACAACGTCATCAACATCATATCGATTATCAGTTCGATAGGCATTGCGGTGGGCAGTTGTGCGCTTATAATGGTGCTTTCGATATACAACGGCTTCGAGCATGTCGTCAAAAGTATGTACGACAGGGCTATGCCCGATATCGCCGTCACCTGCGACACATCCCGATATTTCAGGACAGATTCAGAGGCATTCCGTTCTGTCCGGTCCCTGCCTGGCATCGCCTCATTCAACCAGAGCATAGAGGAAACCGTATTCCTGACTTATGGAAGAGAAGAAGGCACGGCCTCACTTAAAGGAGTAGAACGGAGCTACACCGAAGAGCCGGAGCTGCGTTCGTGCATCGTGGAAGGAGACTTCGATCTTATGCACGGAGACATAGCGGAGGCCGTGACAGGCCGGAGGCTGGCAGTGGAGATGGGCATCATGTCCCGTTTCCTGGACCCGATTGAAGTTTACTTTCCTATCAGTGACGGAGAGATCTCGCTGGTCAATCCGGCATCTTCACTAAACAAGGAGACATTCTACCCCACCGGGACTTTCTTCTCCGGCGGAGGGAACTACGACAACACTCTTTTCGTCCCCATCGAAAGGGCACGGCGTCTGGTCGGTCTTTCCGACAATGAGGCCGGAACAGTGGAACTTAGGCTGGATGACGGAGCCGACATATCCAGGACCGTAAAAGAAATACGCAGCATACTCGGTCCCGGATTCTCCGTCAAGGACAAATACATGCAGAACGAGACCGTCTACCGCATGATGCGAATCGAGAAAGCCGTCATCTTCATGATTCTTCTCTTCATCATCATAGTGGTATCATGCAACGTATTCGGCTCCCTCACCATGCTCATCATAGAGAAACGGGACGACATAGCCACCCTCCAGCATCTCGGAGCACGCCGGAGCCTCATCCGCCGTATCTTCTTCGATGAGGGATGGATGATTATCATGCTCGGGGCCGTCATAGGTATAGCCGTCGGCATCGGCCTGTGCCTTATCCAGCAGTATGTAGGCGTTATCCGTATGCCCGGCAGCTTCGTCGTCAAATATTACCCCGTAGTCATCAAGCCACTGGACATCCTGATTACCCTTGCCGGCATCGCCCTTATCGGCCTGGTCATCACCGCCCTCCCCACACGCCGCACCCTCTCCCGCATCCTCTGACCACCTCCGGGAAGTGAACCGCTTTCCTGCAAGCCTAGGCACTCTCCCCTGGCGGAACCACGTAACCGGCTCCACACACCCTCCAGAAGGCATTCGTCGTCCGTCCCTCCCCGGAAAGTGAACCATTTTCCCACGAACCTAGGCACTCTCCCCTGACGGAACCACGTAACCAGCTCCACAGCCACTCCCTATTTCCATTTCCCATTCCCTCCTGGCAAGTCACTTTCCAGCACCCCTTCGCATTCCCCTTCACCTGCCTGCCTTCTCCGCCTGTAATTCCTCGCCAGCCTTCCATTACCTGTCCCGCCTTACCCAACTATGGTCTCTCGCCATAATGCACACACATCCTCGCAATCTGTAATCCCCTCACTACCATAACGTACGCATATTCAGCCACTTATCGCAACGGCCTCATAACAGATACGGCACCTTTTGCCAAGAATCCGCCTCCACACGGCCCTATCTGTTTTGCTGTTTTTGGCGTACAACATTAGTCTACAGACGTTTACGCAAAGAACATAATAACAGATACGGGTGTTAGGGATGCACGCACTTTCCTTAATGCACCGGCGAAGTGCCGTACGTGACGGGTACGGTAGGCGGCAGGTGATAGATGGCAGGCGGCAGACGTAGGGGCCGTAAGTGACGGGTGCAATAGGTGATAGGTGTCGTACGTGATGGATGTGGTAGGGAGTTAGGTGTGGCAAATGACAGGCGGCAGACGTGGGTGTCATGACGGGGTTGACCTGAGTGTATATGCCGGGGGAGGTTGCGATAACCGTTCTAAAGATCAGAAACATGAAGAGAAGTTCGTATTGGCTGAGAATGGGTGTGGCGGCTTAGCCGGTCCGGTAGTGGCAGTGCTGGATTTCTATCGTACTGGCTGCTGCGCGTGGCCACTCCTTTAAAGGCTCTCGTCATCGGAATAGCATGTCCGTTGATTACAGTTCGGGCAATATTTGTCTTTTACAGACCGGGAAAAAGACAGAAAAGAAAAATTTTTGATTTTTTTTGATTTTCATGCAACGAAATACAACCTGGCCGCATCTATGTAATAGGTTTAGGTTTTAGTACACAAGGAAGGGGTACCTGTTGTAGCAGAGGGGTGCCTCTTTTTTTTGTGTTTTGTGTCCGACTGGAGCGGCATTTATTCTGGTATAATCGGGTCATTTGGACATTTGGGTAGGGCAACGGTAAGCAGAGATGCACCCGGCAAATGCAATATGCTGAATATGTGGCGATTATGATTTTGGTGCGAGACTTTGGCCGATATCTGAGGGTGCCGCAAGCACATCGGTCTTCTGCAAGCCTTTGATTATTGACTAGTTACGATATGGCCCTGCTACCGTAGTTACCATTGCGCCGTCATCTCAGGGAAAAGCTGTGCTGACCGTCCGGAACGGCACACGTTTCCACAGGCACACCGGTATCTGTTGTAATAAATTCGTATATTTGTGGGTAATAAGCAAATCTTAAATTCTATTTTATGACAAAAAACAGAACTTTTCTTATTCTTGCGATTTTTACAGCGAGTCTGTTTGTAACTTCCTGTGGAATCTCAAACGAAAGTTTCAAGAGCGTAGGTCAATGGATGACCGAGGTGAGACTGGACAGCGACAATTTCAAAGTGGTAAAGCAGATAAAGGGAGAAGCCACTGCCACATATGTGTTCGGCATAGGAGGACTTTCCAAAAAGGCTCTGACTGAAAGTGCCATATCCGATATGATGGAAAAAGCCGAGCTTACAGGTTCTCAGGCCATAGTCAATACTACTTACTATGTCAAGACAATCAATATCTGTCTCCCGATATATTTCAAGCGGACAGCATACGCCACTGCCTATGTAGTGGAGTTCACAAACTGATACCCGGCTCCGGCAGTCAAGTTTTCTATGGGAAAAAGCAAAACTGTTTTTAACTTTGCGCTAGAATTTAAAAATAATCCGAATAATGAAATTCTTTCTCGACACAGCTAATCTGGACCAGATCCGCGAGGCATACGCCATGGGCGTGCTTGACGGTGTCACCACCAATCCTTCCCTGATGGCCAAGGAGGGCATCAAGGGCAAGGACAATCAGTACAAACACTATATCGACATCTGCAACATCGTAGGCGGAGATGTCAGTGCGGAGGTCATCGCCACCGACTATGAAGGCATGATCCGTGAGGGAGAGGAGCTTGCTGCCCTCAACGAGCACATCGTAGTGAAGCTGCCCTGCACCGAGGCCGGTATCAAGGCAGTGAAATATTTCTCCGGCAAGGGCATCAAGACCAACTGCACACTCGTGTTCTCAGTCGGTCAGGCACTCCTGGCCGCCAAAGCCGGAGCAACATATGTATCGCCGTTCGTAGGCCGTCTGGACGATATCTCCGAGGACGGTATCGGACTCATCGAGGATATCGTGGAGATGTACAACTACTACGGTTTCGGCACCATGGTGCTCGCAGCATCCATCCGTCACACCCGTCACATCATCGACTGCCTCAAGGCCGGCGCAGATGTGGCCACATGCCCTCTCGCAGCCATCAAGGGCCTGCTCAAGCATCCCCTCACCGACTCAGGCCTGGCCAAGTTCCTCGAGGACTACCACAAGGTCAACGGCTGATACCTTATCTGATTTTGAACTGATGGTGCATCGTGGACGAAGATGTTGCTGAGCATCAGTGAATAGCATTTCTACACTGCACATTTGACCTGCTTTGAATGTGGCCAAATGTGCAGCATGTTTTGTAAGTAGCTGTTAATCAGGCAAGCTTTTTCAGCAGCCGCACCATCGCAAACGATAAAAGCCGATCCGCACAGAAAGATTGCGGGCCGGCTTTTGTCATATGTACCTCAAGACTTTTTTACTTTTCAAGCCGTAAGACGTATATTTGGTAAAAATGGCGGAAATGATGATACCGGAAACGATAGATGCTGCAAGGAGCGGAGATACCGGGGCATTTGCCCTGATAGTGGAGCAGTACCGGCAGAGTGTGTTCCGCATCTGCATCAGGATACTTGGGGACAGCGATGAGGCTGAGGATGCGGTGCAGGAGACGTTTGTCCGGGCATGGCAGTCACTGAAGGGATATGATCCGCACTACAGCATTGCCACCTGGCTGAGGACCATTGCGTGCCGTCTGTGCTATGACGTGCTGCGCAGACGCACCAGGCGGCGGCAATACGAGCAGGATGCATGCCGGCAGGGAAGCATGGACAGCGGAAATCCGGAAAGTCTGCGGATGAGCCGGGAACTGGAAAGCCTGTTCCGCAAAGCCGCCTCGGGGCTGTCTCCTATGCAGAGGACGGTGTTTGTACTGGCTGAGATCGAGCAGCTTCCGTCTGACGAGGTGCGCCGTATCACCGGATGGAGTGCGGCGCAGATAAAGAGCAACCTCTACATCGCCAGGAAGAAGGTCCGCAAGACTATTGAGGAAGAATTGTAAACAAAAAGAAAATAACAGTTATGGACAGATATACGGATTTTATAGAAAAGATGCGCGGCTCACATCTGCAGATGCCTCATCCGGAGGAGGTCACCGGGCGGATATTGGAGCGCATACAGACTTCGCCGCAGAATGACTGCAAGACCGCTACAGCACTTCAGAAGACACCCGTAATCCGGCTGAGAAGAGCTATCCCGGCTCTTGCGGGCATAGCGGCGGCAGCGGTGATGGTATGTGCCCCGCTGACCGCCCGTCTGAAAGCGGATACCGTTGTCCGCACGGATATCAGCAGTCTGAATATGCGCACATACGCCGCAATGAGCCGGCCGGACGCACAACTGGAACATTATCGTAAAATCAAGGCCCTCAGGCAGTCCTTCACCGGTCTGGATGAAAGGGCCGCAAAACCTCAAAACCATGAAGACAGACATTAGAAAATATTTCCGCAAGACAGACAGAATAGCTCTGACAATACTTGCCGCCGTGACCATATTCCCTTCCTGTGTCACCTATTATGCCGTCGTGCCCGAAATACACCCCGACGGAAGCATGACCCGGACCGTCTACGCTGAGGCCGACTCGGCCTGCCTGGCCGGAGACCTGTCATCGCAGCCTTTCCTCTTTGAGCCGGGGAAGCAATGGCAGACCGGCCGGATGGCAGAACCGAGGACATGGTGGTTCCTGGACGACTCCGCCACAATGAATTTCTACGCCAGCCGGACATTCCGGCCTTCCGACACCTCATACCGGGACATTCCAGCCTCCGAAGAATATGCCGGACTACCCTATATCAAGGCCCGGGAGCGGTGGGAACGGAAGAGAGGACTGCTGTTCAACACTTACAGCTACACCTGCACTGTTCCGGGCATTGCGGACAGGATGCCCGTTCCGCCGGACAGCATTATGACAGCGGAAGAGATAAACAAGTGGTTCCGGAGCGCAGGCAGTTACGCCGGCATGAACGGAGCGGAAGCATATACCGGCCTGACAGACCTCTATGACAAGTACACCGGATGGGTGAACATATGCTACCGTGAGCAGATATACCGCATCATCTGCTCCGCCGCCGGGGAGGAATTGACCGACAGTCTGAAAGCCGGCCTTATGCAGTGGATTAAAAAGCATTACGACTTCTATGAGGATATGCTTTCCGCTTTCGATGACAGTGACGGCTCCGTGCTGACTGATATCGCCGGACAGATGAGCCGGCTGAGCGGTAGTCCGGTCTATGCAGAAGCTGCTTCCGTCCACGCAGCGACCTGGGCCGAGGAGATATCCGCCCTCGAAGAGCAGCTGACCGCTTCTTTCTTCTACGCCATGCTGTACCAGGTCCGGATGCCGGGACGGTTGATATCGGCCAATACCGGCCTTATGGACGACGGCATTCCCGTGTGGAAAGTGGACGGCTACCGCCTACTGGCCGGCGACCTGACCATCAAGGCCACCTCCCGTCGTGCCAATCCCCTCGGCTTCGCCCTCCTCGGCCTTGTCGTCCTGGCCAGCGCCCTCGCATTTTTCCGCACAGGCCATCATCACGTCCGTAGCGACGCCTCCTGAAAACATCCTGCCCGTCGTACAGACCACGCACGCTGTGAGTCGTAAATGTAACAGCCCGAGGACATCCTTGCAGGCGGATAGTGATAAAATTATTGTCACAAAACAGGGGTGACGACATTAAAAGTTTGCTGGAATGAAAATATATGTTGAACTTTGACATTCAATACTCCAAGAGTGTTTGTCTGAGTTTGAGAATATTTTCATACCTTTGCGATGTCGAGTAATCGGCATACATTTTGATGAAAGTGTTTTCGCACTGTCCTCATTAGAGAATGTGGTAGTTTTCAATGAAGAAAGGACATATCGGACAACACTCTTTCTTGTTTAGATATATGCAGACTGTGGCAACTCTTATGCCATCGGTATCTCATATCTATTCGGGTGTGGAGTATTGGATATCGCCTATTTTCTTCAAGGTTCTACCACAACCTTCTAATGGATAGACGAATTCGGCTCCACACTTTCTTTTTACGAACATTAAACCACACCAGTCTTCAAGGCGCCGGGAAGACAGTTGGAACTATGAAATCCAGATTGTTTCTCCGCCTTGCGGCCGCATCCGCAGCTCTCCTCGTTCTCCTTTCCCTATCCTCTTGCGAGGACG
>DXAW01000054.1 GCA_019116865.1 Candidatus Coprenecus stercoravium
TTTATGGAACTTCCTTTTGCAGAATCTTACAGAATCAAGATGGTGGAGACCATCAGAAAAAGTACCCGCGAGGAGCGCGAGAAATGGATTAAAGAGGCCAAATACAATCTCTTCCTGCTGAAGAGCGACTATGTGTTCATCGACCTGCTGACCGACTCAGGTACAGGCGCCATGAGCGACAAGCAGTGGGCCGCCATCATGGAGGGAGACGAGAGCTATGCCGGCGCACGTTCTTTCTACAGACTGAAAGACACTATCGAGATGCTGACCGGACTTCCCTACGTACTGCCCTCACACCAGGGCCGTGCCGCTGAGAACGTGCTTTTCTCAAGCATCGTAAAGGAGGGTGATATCCTTCCCGGCAACTCCCATTTCGATACTACCAAGGGCCATATCGAGTACCGCAAGGCCGTGGCTCTGGACTGCACTATCAAGGAGGCTTCCGATACCGAGCTTGAGATACCGTTCAAGGGTAACATGGACCTCGGAAAGTTGGAGGAGGTGCTTAAGACCACTCCCCGTGAGAAGATACCTTGCGTGGTGCTGACCGTCACCAACAACACCGCTGGCGGACAGCCCGTATCCATGGAGAACATCAAGGGTGTGTCGGCTCTTTGCAAGAAGTACGGTGTCAAGCTGCTTATGGACTCAGCACGCTTCGCTGAGAACGCTTACTTCATCAAGACCCGTGAGAAAGGTTACGAGAACAAGTCCATCCGTGAGATTGTACGTGAGATGTACGAGGGCGCCGATTATATGACCATGTCGGCCAAGAAGGACGCCATCGTCAACATCGGAGGTTTCGTAGCTTTCCGTGACGAGGCTGATATGCGCAAGGCTCAGATGTACACCATCATGAACGAGGGCTTCCTGACCTACGGCGGTATGGCCGGCCGTGATATGAACGCACTGGCACAGGGTCTGCTTGAGGGTACCGAGTTTGAGTATCTGGAGACCCGTATCAATCAGGTGGCTTATCTCGGCAAGAAGCTCGACGAGTACGGAGTGCCTTACCAGAGGCCTGCCGGCGGTCATGCTATCTTCCTTGATGCCAAGAAGATCCTGACCCACGTGCCCAAGGAGGAGTTTATCGCCCAGACTCTCGGTATCGAGCTTTATCTTGAGGCAGGTATCCGTGGCGTGGAGATCGGCTCGCTGCTCGCTGACCGCGATCCCGTTACCCGTGAGAACCGTTATCCCGCTCTCGAGCTGCTCCGTCTGGCTATTCCCCGCAGGGTATACACCAACAATCACATGGACTACATCGCAGCCGCAGCCAAGAATGTCTATGACCGCCGTGAGTCCATCACCCGTGGCTACAAGATCACCAAGGAGCTGCCTATCATGAGGCACTTCACCATAGAGCTTGACAGAGCAGACAGATAGCAGCCGGATGGATACAGGAGAGATTCTGGAGGTCTTCCGCTACCAGTACGATTATTGCCCGCAGTACCGCAGATATGTTGACCTGCTGGGTGTCTCGCCGGAGGGATTGGCCGATATATCAGACATACCTTTCCTGCCCATTCGCTTCTTCAAGCAATATGACATCATATCTTCTGCGGAGCCGCATCCGGAGCCGCAGAAGATTTTTTATAGCAGTTCGACGACAGGACAGACGCCCTCACGTCACTGCGTGCTGGACATATCGCTTTATGAAAGAAGTTTTATGGGCGGATTCAGGCAGTTTTACGGTGAGCCGGAGGATTATGTCATCCTGGCCCTGCTGCCGTCGTATCTGGAGCGGGAAGGCTCTTCCCTGGTCTATATGGCCGATCGTCTGATAAAGGAAAGCGGCCGGCCTGAGAGCGGCTATTATCTCTACGATCATGACCGCCTTTACAATACCCTGACGGAATTGAGGCAGAGGGGGCAGAGGACACTGCTGCTGGGAGTGGCCTTCGCCCTGCTGGATTTCACGGAGAGATATGTGATGGAAGGACCGAACGACTCATGGCTGACGGTAATGGAGACAGGCGGAATGAAGGGCCGGCGTGAGGAACTGACCCGTGAGGAACTGCACCGCCGTCTGTCGGGCGGATTCGGAGTAGGCTCGATACATTCGGAGTACGGTATGTGCGAGCTGCTTTCCCAGGCCTATTCCGCCGGGGACGGAGTGTTCAGGACTCCTGACTCGATGAAAGTCATCGTGAAGGAGCTTAACGATCCGTTTCGTGATGCCGCACCGGGCAGACCCGGAGTCATCAATGTCATCGATCTGGCCAACCGTAACTCGTGCTCATTTATCGAGACCGAAGACGTGGGCAGGGTATGGCCCGACGGCTCCTTCACCGTCGACGGACGGTTGAAAGGAGCCGAACGCAGGGGCTGCAATATGCTTATCGAATAGGACTACACCAGAGAGTTGATGAAGTCTTTGAGAGCCGAGGAATATGCCTCGGCTTTTTCCATATCTACCTTGCTGACTGTCTCCACTGCATACTGATACATCTGGAAATGACTCTCCAGGTCGCTCTGGGACAGTACGGAGCCGTGGTATGGCTGGGAGAACAGCTTTACGCCCTTCATGGTCTCGTTGATGAATCTGTCGGCGAGATCCAGGGCTTTCTCTGTCTCTCCGCAGCTGATGTACAGCTCTATGGCCTTGATGACCATAAGCTCGTTGACATAATGCACGGCTGCCGATGAGTTGAGGGGGAAGTTGCGGTCGGGGAATACTTCCTGCATCCTGTCGAGCACTTCCACTGTCCTGGTGGTGTCGCCTTCGGCCAGAAGAGCGTTGGCTGTCTGCACGAATACGAATCTCTGCGACTGGACTCCGTTGAAGGTGCTGAGGTTCTGATAGTCCACAAATATGTCGTCAGCGAAGTTGTCCATCTTGTAGACGTTCATGACACGGTCGTACATGGCTTCTGTATCCACCTGCTCGACACTGGCGAAGGTGGTGTTGCTCCTTATCGGCACGAATTTGTAGGTGTATCCCTCGAACTGTAGGTAAGGCTCTATGCCTATCTGAAGGCTTCCGCCCTGTGTCATGAAGTAGATAGGACGGTCCCACTCATAGTTGGAGAGCATGTCGAGTATCATCAGCTCTGTCTTGTCGAGCATGGTCTTGCCGGCGGGAAGTTCCAGGCAGACGGTGTCCAGTATCTTGTCGTAGTCCTTTTCGGGCACTATGCCGTGCTTGATCACATTTTCCTTGTTGACGGGAATGAGCAGCTTTTTCGAAGCTATGAAACTTTCCTGACGGCCGGCCACGTTGATTTTCACACGGGGGTCGTTGAACAGGGCTATCGCATCGCTGAGCAGGATAGGCCTGTTGAACCGTTCGCGTATGAAGACATAGTCGTTGGTGCCGTAAAGGTAATTGGCACGGGGTGTTGTGAACTTTATAGGCTCGGCGTCGTACTGTTTCCACTGCATCTGGTCTATGTACCAGTCGATGCCGAGCAGGGAGGTGTTCATGACCCTGGCGTCAAGACGCACTCCCTCGACTTCCTGAATGTACCAGAGGGGGAATGTGTCGTTGTCTCCGTGGGAGATGAAGACGGCCTGATCATCGGTGGACATGAAGTAGTTGTACGCCATGTCACGGGCGGTGTAGCGTCCGCTGCGGTCGTGGTCGTCCCAGTTCTCGGCGGCCATGAGCACAGGTACGCCCAGAAGCACGACGCTTACCACAGTGGCCGTCACCTTCTCAGGTATGTGTACTTTGGAGGCGGGCTTGCGCAGCCAGTCGAATACGGCCATGACGGCCAGACCTATCCATATGGAGAATACGTAGAAACTTCCGGCGTAGGCATAGTCCCTCTCGCGGACTTGATACGGCGGCTGGTTGAGGTACAGTATGATGGCAATGCCTGTGAGGAAGAACAGCAGGAAGGTAATCCACCAGTTGCGCTTGTCTTTGCCGAGCTGGAAGAGCAGGCCTATGATACCCAGTATAAGGGGCAGCATATAGTAGTGGTTCTTGGCTTTGTTGTGTATGATGTAGTCGGGACCCTCGCTCTGGTCTCCAAGACGCGCTCTGTCGATAAATCCGATACCCGATTCCCAGTTGCCGCTGACAGGGTCTCCGGGCACCTGGCCGTGCAGGTCATTCTGGCGGCCTGCGAAGTTCCACATGAAGTAGCGCATGTACATCCAGTTGACCTGATAGTCGAAGAAGAACTTGAGATTGTCCGCAAATGTGGGCATCTTCTCGTCCGTGCCGGGGATGGTCTTGCCCCGTCCCTGGGTATAGCTCTTGTAGAAGCGGATATGTCCGGGATCCTTACTGTGCATTCTGGGGAACAGCATCTTGCTTTCGGAAGGATAGATGTAGTCAATGGGGCTGTCCGCCTTATAATATCTGTCGCCCAGTTTGGTGTAGTATTTGGACTCTGTGTAGTCGACGGGGACTGAGGCATATGTCGGACCGTATAGCAGGGGGGTCTTGCCGTACTGCTCGCGGCCAAGGTATTTGACAAGTGCGAAGGGGTTGTCAGGCTGGCCTTCGTTGGTCGGGGTGTTGTTGGATGAGCGGATGACTACCATGGCGAATGCCGAGTATCCCACAACTATCATCGTGAAGGACAGTGTGATGATGTTCCATATGCGAGAGCCTTTCCGGTAGGTGAGGTAGACGGCCAGGAAGCACAGTGCCAGGAGGGCCAGTACGAAGAATGCCGCTCCGGAGTTGAAAGGCAGGTGGAATACGTTGACGAACAGCAGGTCGAAGAGGGCCGCTATCTTGGGCAGGTAGGGGATGATGCCCCAGAGCACCACTGCGAGTATGAGAGCCGATACGGCGAATACTCCGACGCTGCCCCATGCTGTTACTTTCGGGGCTTTCTTATAGTAGTACACAAATGCGATGGCGGGTATGGTCAGCAGGTTGAGCAGATGGACTCCGATAGAGAGTCCCATGAGGAACGCAATCGCCACTATCCAGCGGTCGGCATATTCGGTGTCGGCCTGCTCCTCCCATTTGAGAATCATCCAGAACACGGCGGCTGTGAAAAGGGACGACATGGCGTAGACCTCGGCCTCTACGGCTGAGAACCAGAATGTGTCTGACCAACAGTATGCGAGGGCGCCGACAACTCCGGCTCCTATCAGGGAGATGCCTTCTCCGAGTGAAAGGGCGGAGCCTCCGCCGTTCTTTTCGATAATCCTGCGACCGAGGTGTACGATGGTGAGGTACAGGAAGAATATAGTGAATGCCGAGCAGAGGGCGCTCATGATATTGACCGCCATGGCCGCATGTTCAGGAGATGCGAACATGGTGAAGAAGCGGGCAATCATCTGGAATACCGGGTTGCCGGGAGCGTGTCCCACTTCCAGCTTGTAGGAGGAGGCGATGAACTCGCCGCAGTCCCAGAAACTGGCTGTCGGCTCAATGGTCAAAAGATATGTGATGGAAGCGGTCAACAGAACGAGGACCGAGAAGATACGGTTGAGTAAGGTGAACTTTTTCTGCTCCATTTATATTCAAAATTGATGTGTACAAACCGCAAATATACTAAATTTGCGAAAAAATTACCGTTATGCCTCTGGTTTACTCTACAAATCCTGATTTCAATCCGGCTCCCGAGGAGAGCAGGGTGGAGACTCTTCCGCCCTCGAAGCAGAAACTGACAGTGTATCTTGACCGCCGCAACAGAGGCGGGAAGCAGGTGACTCTGGTCAAGGGCTTTGTAGGAGGGGAAGATGACCTTGCGGAACTTGGACGCAAGCTGAAGACAAAGTGCGGTACCGGAGGCAGTGTCAAGGACGGGGAGATAGTGATTCAGGGCGATTGCCGTGAGAAGGTCGCCTCATTGCTGACTCAGATGGGCTATGCGGCTAAACGCGGTAATTGACATGCTCCCGGTGGACGGACTCTGGGAAGGTTCCCGGCTCAGCGTGTATGAAGTCTTTCCGCAGGTGCCGTTCTCAGTGGAGGGCACCCAGTATTTCGTATGGGGTATATTGTTCCTGATATTTTTCTGTCTTGTATTCCGCACTCCGGCGGCGGCTCTGGCTTTATGGGCCGGAGGTTTCATGCGCTCTCCGGCAAAGCGGACGTACTTCGATACCTCGGCCGCAGTGCGTTTCGGCCTTCCTGTATCGATGGTGATATTCCTGCCGGTTTTTTCATTCCTGATATATGGTTCAGGGGCGGTGGATGCTCCGTATGCCCTTATTCTCGGTGTCGTTGCGGGATTTATCCTGTTGAGGGCAGCCGTGCTTCAGGGCATAGCCTATGTCACGGGGGAGAAGGATTTCGTCCAGACCGCAGGCCGGGCGTTCATGCTGTTTTTCCTGTTGGTCACAGCTGTTTTCTGCGTGGTGTATATAATAGGAATGTTCTTGCCTGATATCTTCCCGGTATTGGCCGGCAAAGTTATCCCTGCGCTTTCGATTTTGCTGCTTGCAGTGTACGTAATAGAGCTTTTGAGAATTATTTTTGCATTCAAAGAGCCGGTGTTTCTTTCTATTTTGTATCTTTGCACGCTTGAATTTTTGCCTATAGCTACAGCTGTAGTGACAATAATTAAATATTGAATCAGACATGAAGATAAGCAGCATCCTGGTCTCCCAGCCCGATCCAGGAAACACACTTTCTCCTTTTTCGGAGATAACTTCCAAATACGGAATACACATAGACTATTTCCCGTTCTTCAGGATAGAGCCGCTTTCCGCCAAGGAGTTCAGGGCGCAGAAAACGGCGATTCTGGACTATACTGCCATATTTTTCTCAGCCAAGTCGTCCATCGACGCATTTTTCGCAGTCTGCGAGGAGATGAGGGTGACCGTGCCGGAGACCATGAAGTATTTCTGCACCACCGAGAACATAGCTCTTTATCTGCAGAAACATATCGTTTACCGCAAGCGCAAGATATTTTTCGGTAAGGGTACTGTGGATTCCGTAATGGACACCATCGGTCCCAAGCATAAGAACGAGAATTTCCTGATAGCCTCCACTGACGCCACCAAGCCCGAGGTCATCAAGGCTTTCACCAAGGCCGGTCTGAAATTCGGCCATGCGGTTTTCAGCAAGACCGTATACTGTGACCTGAAGGAGATAGACCTGAAGAAGTACCAGATGGTGGTGTTCTATAGCCCCTCTGACGTGAAGTCGCTGATACAGAACTATCCTGATTTTAAACAGGACAAGCTGCTCTTTGCCACCTACGGCCAGTCTACGGCCAAGGCTCTTAAAGACAACGGCCTGAAAGTCGAGGTCGAGGCTCCGACTCCGGAGGCTCCGTCGGTTTCCAAGGCTCTGATGCTCTATCTCGAAAAACAGAAGTAGCGTATGAGAAAGGTCCGTGCTGCACTGCTTTGCGTCGTGGCTTCGGCCGCAATCCTGCTGCATTCGTGCAATGCGGACAATCCCGCATATCCGCGGGAGAATCTCAAGGCCACCTGGATAGTGGACATCCATGACGGCGAGGCCCTTGACGAGAGGGACTATACCGTGATGACATTCTCTTCCTCGGGTCTGGTCAATTATGAGGGTGTGCTGACTCTGGACAGCTCCAACTACCAGTGGGGGGAAAATTCCCTCAGATATGACATATACTGCTGCGACCTTTCCATATACGGTACTTATTCCGGCTTGTTCGGCTATCTGGCCGAGATGGAGACACGGCAGGAATATTCTTTTATTGTCAATGAGGACTCGCTTATGACTCTGGGTGTGGACGTATGGTCCATGGGCGGAGCCGAGGCGGCGTCTCCGTATTCGTCGATGACCATGCGGAAACTGCCGCAGAGCTATGCCGCCGCGGATACGCTGTACGGAGTATGGCAGTTCAATACCCGGAACGGAGAGGATTTCTCCGGCTATCGTCTTCAGTTTCAGCCCGAAGGCGTCCTGACTGTCTCCAGGAGGACCGGAGAGAACTCGTGGGAGATGATGGGGGACAGCACGGATTATTACAGCTTTTATTACGATTTCATGGCTCTGACGGTTTATGACAACGAAGAGTTCGGAACTTCCGGCAAATGGGATGTGAAGTGTTTCTCCATAGACTCTGTTTCCGGCAGGACCGGCCGTATGGCAATCCGTTCGGGCGGAGAAGAGTTCATGCTCTCCTATATTTCGGCCAACTGATATGACGAGGACGGAGCGTATTCATTCGCAAGGCAGCAGAATCAACGCCTACCCTTATCGTCTGTATGTGCTGGACAATGCTGAGGGAGAGGATGGCTGTGTAGTCATATCGGTGCCCAAGAAGCTCTTCAAGCGCGCCGTCAAGCGCAATCTCATCCGTCGCCGTACAAGGGAAGCCCTCAGACACAGCCGTGCGGACTATCCGTCAATGGAGAACAAAGGAATCATCATGGTGTATATAGCCGATAAGGTGCTGGATTATGGACAGATTACAGAAGGACTCAGGAGCGCGCTGGCGAAAATTCAGTAAGATGCTCCGCAAGGTCGCTGTCGGGCCGTTTGTGTTGCTCATACGGTTCTATCAGGTGTGCATATCGCCGTACACTCCTGCGGCTTGCCGTTTTACGCCGACATGTTCCGCTTATGCTCTGGAGGCATTCCGCAAATACGGCCCGTTCAAGGGTCTATACCTGTCTGTCCGCCGTATCCTCAGATGTCATCCGTGGGGAGGCAGCGGCTATGACCCGGTGCCGTAGAATCTGTCTATAAGTTCCTCTCTGTCCTCGCTGCCCTTGGTAAGCATTTCTATCTCTTCTCTGGGGACAGCCGCCATATCCAGAAATATCATCCCGTCCACGCAGTAGTTGAAACTTTTGTCCACGTTGAAGGCCAGGATGCCGGCGTTGAGCTTGATGTATTTCTTCAGCAGTGTGGGGATACGCCACTTTCCGTCGCTCAGGCGCTGGATGTATTTGTCAAGCATGTCCACATTGTCGGTCCTGCCTGCCAGCAGCAGGTCCGGATCCACTCTGAGAAAGTCGTATTTGAAAGGCGTGTGCGGAGTGACATAGTCTTTGGGGCTGTTCTTGGTACAGAGTGAGAGGCCGTAGACAGTGAGGCTTCTGTAAAATGGAGGCAGCCAGCTGGTTATGCTTGCCGGGCCGAAGAGGTATTTGCAGTGCTTGTATCGGAGCACGGTGAAAAACAGTCCTTTGATAAGCAGCATCAGAGGAAGGGCCTCCTTCTTATAGTCGGATGCCAGGAAAGACCTTCCCAGCTCGATGGATTTGGGCAGCTTGTGTATGAACTCGTCGGAGAAATCGAAAAGAGTGTGGGTGTAGAAACCCTTGACTCCGTACTTCTCATAGATGTCCCTGCCTATGCCGAGACGATAGGCTCCGGCCAGTTTCCTCTCCTGCCAGTCCCAAAGAATCAGATGCTTGTAATATTTGTCGAAGGCATCTGTGTCGATGCTGCGTCCGGTGCCCTCGCCTACTTGGCGGAAAGATTCCTCCCGGCTTCTGCCTATTTCCTGCATCATGGCGGGTATCTGTTCCGTGTCAGCCAGATAGCATCTGTATTTGTGTACCTCGAAGAGAGGTGTCATGGCGTTCATCTCCCTTTCCAACAAATCAGCTTCTACTGGCGGAAGCAGGGGCTCCTGGTCCCCGGACGCTACGGGCGCCTTGGGCTGGTGCTCCGGAGTGTTGGCCTCCATTGCGTAGACGCGGTTGCGCAGGGCCCTTCCCAGTTCGTCGGGAGATTTGGACTTGATGACCTCGCCGGGAGGCACCGGTCTGCCTATGCGCATGACCACTGTCTTTCCGCTGCGCCGTATCAGCTCGTTGGGCAGGTTGACGGTTCGCAGCATGGGGTGTATTCTTCCCAGAATATGGAATCTCCTGGAGTTGGAGCCGTCGAAATAGACAGGAATCACCGGAACGCCGCTGTTGCGGACCAGTTTCATGACCGTGCTGCTCCATTCCTTGTCAGCCACGTATCTGTGGCCTCTGTACCTGGTGGATACCTCTCCTGCCGGAAATATGCCGACGCAGCCTCCGTTCCTCACTGTCTCCATGGCCGCCTTCAGTCCGGCGAAGCTGCTGTGGAGCTTTTTGTTATCCGAGAAAGGGTTGACTGCCAGGAAGCTGTCCCGCAGATTGGGTATGTATGAGAGTATGAAATTGGCCAGTATCTTGAAATCGGGTCTGACGGAGGTGATGGTGTTGTACAGCACGATGCCGTCCCAGCCTCCGAACGGATGGTTGGACACTATTATGAACGGACCTTCCTTGGGGATGTACTCCAGCTCCTGAGGCAGGATGTCGGCGCATATGCGGAAAGTCTTCATGGCTTCCGTGGTGAATTCCCTGCCGCTGTAGGCGCTGAACTGAGGATAAAGCCTGTTGATGTGGTTGAGGCCCATAAGGGACATGGCGCAGGAGGCGGCCAGAGAACCGAAGGGGCCTTTGAGTCCCGCCGCTTTACGGATGTCGGATTTATTGATTAACTTTGTATCTGGATTGACCGTTGCCATAATGCTGAAACATCCTGCAAATATAGCCATTATTTTGAAACTGCTGCCACACAGCCCCGGAGTGTACCGTTTTCTGGATTCGTCGGGTACAGTGATATATGTGGGAAAGGCCAAGGATTTGAAGAACAGGGTGTCTCAGTATTTCCGCTCTACGGGACTCAACCGCAAGACTCAGGTAATGGTGTCCAAAATAGCGGATATACAGCATACTGTCGTCGGCTCTGAGTCGGATGCGTTTCTCTTGGAGAACAATCTGATAAAGCAGTATCAGCCGCGGTACAATATCCTGCTTAAGGACGGCAAGACCTATCCCTGGATATGCCTGCGCAACGAGAAGTTCCCCAGAGTGGTGATTACGCGCCGCTTTGTAAGGGACGGCTCCAGATATTTCGGGCCGTACAGCTCGGCGATGCACGCTCACAATCTGCTGTCCCTGATAAGTTCGCTGTACCGTCTCAGGACGTGCAGTCTGAGCATCACGGATGAGGGTATATCCAAGGGTAAGTACAAGGTCTGTCTCAATTATCATCTGGGCAAGTGCGCCGCTCCGTGTACCGGAAGGATGAGCGAGCAGGAGTACGGGGCGCAGATAGATGCGATAGTGCAGATACTCAAGGGCAACTCATATGCCCTTATTAAGGATTTCGAGAAGCGGATGAAGGAGTGCTCGGCGGCACTGGAGTTCGAGCAGGCCCAGGAGTGGAAGGAGAAGATGGAGCTGCTGGAGAAGCATTATGCCAAGTCTCTTATCGTCAATGCCAAGGGCCTGAATGTAGATGTGTTCTATATCATCATGGAGGGTCAGGAGGCTTTCGGCAGTTTCCTGAGAGTGCATGACGGAGGCATCATCCAGTCCATGAATCTGGAAATCAAGATGCGTATAGAGGAAAATGCTCCGGAGGTGCTGGGATTGTTCATTTCGGGAATCTATGAGCGGCTGGAGGATTTCGGGAGTGCGGGGGACAGACCCCGGGAGATAGTGGTTCCGTTCATGCCTGATATGCCGGAGGCCATGCCGGGAGTCACATTCACGGTGCCGGAGAAGGGGGACCGTCTGGCCCTGTTGGAACTGGGTCGCAAAAATGCTGCGGCCATCAAGTTCGAGAGGCTCAAGCACGAGGAGTTCGTCAATCCGGAGGAGCATTCGGCGCGTATCGTGGAGAATCTGCGCAAGGATCTGGGGATGGAGGAGCCGCCCTCTCATAT
>DXAW01000055.1 GCA_019116865.1 Candidatus Coprenecus stercoravium
GTCTATCCCTATTATCCGATTCATTCCGCAAATGTAGTCAAATAAACAGTCTGAGAGATAACATGTCCGAAAAAAATAAACCTGCCCGGAAACGTCCGGCAAGAAAATACCTGTTCGCCATCCTCGACAACGACACGCACGATTATCTGTACGCCATAAGAGGCACCAAGCACGCCGCACTGTCCGGCATAATCGGCATAGCCGCCCTGCTGTGCGTGATAACATTCTGCATCACGGCATTCACCCCGGTAAAGCGCGTCATCCCCGGATATCCCACATCATCCACACAGAAACAGGCGGTAGAGAATGCCGCCATGGTCGACTCTCTGGAGAACAGGGTCCGGGTCATGACATTGCAGCTGACCAACATCCGCAGGATAATCGCCGGCGAGGTTCCTCTCCCGCTTGACAGCCTTCTCTCCGTAGGCGGGGTTGAGACAGCCGAAACGGCGGCCGAGGCCATGGAGCACAGCGCCGACTCCATTCTCCGTGAGAAAATAGACTCGATAGAAAAATACAATCTCCGTCCCTCAGGGTCCGAGCCCCAGATCGAGGGCATGCTGTTCTTCCCCCCTGCGAAAGGAGTGGTTACCGAGTCCTACAATCCCGGGAAAGGGCATCCGTTTGTAGACATCGCCGTGCAGAACAACAGTGCGGTATGCGCTGTCCTGGACGGTACGGTTATTGCTGCGTACTGGAACGACGACACAGGATACAATATCCATGTCCAGCACAGCAACGACCTGGTCTCCATATATAAGCACAATACCAAACTGTTGAAGAAAGTGGGAGACAAGGTAAGTGCGGGCACGACTATCTCTCTGGCCGGAAATGCCGGAGACCTGAGCACCGGCCCTCACCTGCACTTCGAGTTGTGGCATCAGGGAGAACCGATAGACCCGTCCCTTTATATCAATTTTTAAACAAAACACCGACCATCCCACATGGAAAAAAGAAGAATTGCGATACTCGGCTCCACCGGCTCTATAGGCACTCAGGCTCTTGACGTAGTAAGAGAGCACCGTGACCTTTTCGACGTACAGTTGCTGACTGCCTGCAACAATAGCAAACTGCTCATACAGCAGGCCATAGAGTTCCATGCGGCCTGTGCGGTAATAGCGAATGAGGAACTTTACGACGAAGTGTTCCAGGCGCTTGACCCGCACGGCATCAATGTATTCGCCGGCATGAGTTCCATCATCGACGCCATGGCGTCCAGCGACAATATAGACCTGGTGCTGTCCGCAATGGTCGGTTTCCGGGGCCTGGAGCCGACTCTGGCGGCTCTCCGCTCAGGCAAGGCCGTGGCTATCGCCAACAAAGAGCCTCTGGTAGCCGCCGGGAAAATAGTGATGGAGACCGCCAGAGAGCACAACGCCCCCATCCTGCCTGTGGACTCGGAGCACTCCGCCATCTTTCAGGCTCTGCAGGGAGAACACTCGCCCATAGAGCGGATTTTCCTGACGGCCTCCGGCGGACCTTTTCTGCGCACACCGGTCCAGGATCTGGCCCGGGTGACTGTAGCGGAGGCGGTCAATCATCCCCGTTGGAAAATGGGGCATAAGATATCGGTTGATTCGGCGACCCTCATGAACAAGGGATTCGAGATGATAGAAGCCTGCTGGCTGTTCGGCGTGGACATCTCGAAAGTGACTGTGGTAATTCATCCCCAGTCCGTGATTCACAGCATGGTGTCTTTCGAAGACGGAGCCGTCATGGCCCAGATGAGCATGCCGGACATGAGGCTTCCCATCCAGTACGCTCTCACATATCCGGAACGCCTGCCGCTGGAAATTCCCAGAGTGGATTTCTTCAAGCTGGGCGGCTTCACTTTCTCCGAGCCGGACACTTCCAAGTTCCCCTGCCTCGAAATCGCCGTGGAGGCAATGCGCAAGGGAGGTAACATCCCGTGTGCGATGAATGCTGCCAATGAAGTGGCCGTAAACGCATTCATTAACGGGCAGATAAGATTCACCGACATTCCCGCCATAGTGCGTAAATGCGTGGACAAATGCGACTTTATCAAAGAGCCCGACCTCAACGGCATACTTGATACAGACAGGAATATCAGAGAACTCGCAACCAGACTCACAACCGGAAAATAATGGACATCTTACTGAAAATAATACAGGTTATCCTCTCCCTCTCGCTACTCGTGCTCGTACACGAGTTCGGGCACTATATCACGGCCCGTATCTTCAAGATAAGGGTGGAGAAATTCTATCTGTTCTTCCCTCCGGCCATATTCAAGTTCAAGCCGCGCAAGAGCGATACCGAATTCGGAATCGGATGCATTCCTCTCGGAGGTTTCTGCAAAATCTCCGGTATGATTGACGAGTCCATGGACAAGGAGTCCATGGCAAAGCCGCCGCAGCCGTGGGAGTTCCGTTCCAAACCGGCATGGCAGAGACTCATAGTCCTCGCCGGCGGCGTACTGATGAACGTAGTGCTGGCCATTGTCCTGTACATTGCGATTCTGTATTCGTGGGGAGAGCAGTACATCAGGACCGACGACGCCGTCTACGGCATCGAGGTCAATGATCTTGCCGCCGAAGTGGGATTCATGGACGGAGACCGCATCATAGCATTCGACGGACATCCGGCACCGGACAATTTCTACGACCTTCAGATAGACCTGCTCAGAGACCAGGTGGAGGAAGTGACAGTCATCCGCAACGGAGATACGGCAAAGATACAGATAGATCCGGTCTACACTCCGGCCATGCTCAACACTCCCGGAATGTTCAACCTGCGTCTGCCCATCCTGGTAGGAAGTGTTCCCGACTCATCCCTCAACGCCGGAGCGGATCTCAGACAAGGTGACCGTTTTCTGGCTGTGGGTGACACCCCCGTCACATTTTACCGCGAACTCCAGAACGCTCTGACAGCCCACGCAGGAGGCATGACCGACATCCTGCTACTGCGCGGCGTGGACACCGTCTCCGTTCCCATAAAGGTAAGTGCCGACGGCAAGATGGGTGTCCTGCTTCAAAGGGATATATCGGAGCTGAATATCACCAGGAAAGAATACAGCCTGCTGGAGGCCGTTCCGGCCGGATTCAAACTCACGTTCTCCACCATTGGCAATTACGTGCAGGAACTGGGCCTGATTTTCTCGCCGGAGACAGAGGCATACAAGTCCGTCGGCAGCTTCATCACCATCGGCAGCATCTTCCCTTCAAGCTGGAACTGGCAGATTTTCTGGAACATCACAGCCCTGCTGTCCGTCATGCTCGCAGTCATGAACCTGCTGCCCATACCGGCCCTGGACGGAGGGCACATACTGTTCACGCTTTACGAGATGATCACAGGCCGCAAGCCATCCCAGCGGTTTATGGAAACAGCCCAGATGATAGGCATGTTCCTGCTGCTGATGATCATGATACTGGCTTTCGGCAACGACATCCTCAGACTTATTAGATAATAAACAGACAAACACTACCCGACTATGAGAATGAACATATTTTCCAAAATCACTACCCTGCTGCTGACAGCAGCCATGATACTGACATCATGCGGTAACAATACCGGTAAAGACCGCAGCAAATACCTGCCCAGCATCACCGGCAACGCAGGCGAAGTACTGGTGGTCATCAATAAGGGCTACTGGGAAGGAGAGCTCGGTTCCAGACTCAGGGAAATCCTTACCAGCGAATATCCGTACCTGCCGCAGAGGGAGCCCGTATTCAAACTCCTCAACGCCACTCCCGGAGGGTTCTCAGGCAGCTATCTCCTGCACCGCAATATCATCATCGTCAACGTGTCCCCCGAGATAGACACCACCGGTGTGAAAATCACTACGGACGCATGGGCCAAGCCGCAGATTATCGTAACCGTATCAGCCACGACTCCGGAAGAGGCCACGGATCTGGTCACACATAACGACGAGTTGATAATCAATGCCATCGAGCAGTATGAGCGCAACAGAATCATCGCCAACTCCACCAAATACGAGGACAGGGAAGTACGCATGGCCGTGACCGAAAATATCGGAGGCTCGCCTTATTTCCCTAAAGGATTTACCATGAAGAAAAACACTCCCGACTTCATGTGGATCTCGCAGGAGACGACTCACGTCAACCAGGGCATACTTATTTTCAAATTTCCCTACACCGAGTCCTCGCAGCTTACTCCTGAGTACCTGAAGGACAAGCTGTACGACCTGTGGCAGGCCAACGTGCCGGGCATGAGGGACAACAGCTACATGACATTCAACAAAGTAATCGAGCCGGGCTTCAACACCATCTCATATCAGGGAGAGAGCATGATTGAGATGCGCGGCCTGTGGGAAGTCGAGAACGACTATATGGGCGGCCCGTTCGTATGCCACATTTTCCCGGACCGGGAAAGAAAGAATATAATCATTCTAAATGCCTTTGTATATGCGCCTAAGTACGACAAGCGCAAATATCTGCGGCAGGTTGAGTCAATAATTTATTCATTTAAATGGCAAGAAAATTTGGAAGTTGAGAAATAATATCTATTTTTGCACTCCCAAAACGGTGGATTCGTCTAACGGTTAGGACACAAGATTCTCAATCTTGTAATAGGGGTTCGATTCCCCTATCCACTACTTCTCTTTTTTCGACTCCCTTTTTCATGAGCAAAACAGTCAGAACACGATTTGCGCCAAGTCCTACAGGATATATGCATATCGGGAACTTGCGCACTGCACTTTTCGCATATCTGTTTGCGAAATCCCAGAACGGAAAATTCATACTGCGCATCGAGGACACAGACCAGGGACGCTACGTCGAAGGAGCTGTGGATGTTATCTACGACACACTGCGGACGGCCGGTCTGATTCACGACGAAGGTCCTGACATCGGAGGCGATTACGGCCCGTATGTACAGAGCGAGCGCAAGGGCATGTACCGCAAATATGCCGAAGAGTTGGTGGCAAAAGGCTGTGCCTATTACTGTTTCTGCCAGAAAGGCGACAAGGAGTCCGACTCCCAGGAGGGATACGACCGTCACTGCCGCAATCTTTCGAAAGAGGAGATCGAGGCCAATCTGGCCGCCGGCAAGCCATATGTCATCCGCCAGCGGATTCCTCTGGACGGAACCACATCCTGGAATGACCTGGTGTATGGAGAGATTTCAGTCGACAATTCCACTCTTGACGACCAGGTACTGCTAAAGAGCGACGGCATGCCTACCTACAACTTCGCCAATGTGGTGGACGACCATCTGATGAACATCACTCATATCATCCGCGGCTCGGAATACCTGTCATCCAATCCCAAATACCTGCTCCTGTATCAGGCGTTCGGATGGGAGACTCCTGAATATATACACCTGCCTATAATCAACGGACGCAACGCCGACGGCTCCATCAGCAAGCTGTCCAAGAGACACGGCGCCGTAAGTTTTCAGGCCCTGGTGGAGCAAGGCTATCTGCCGGAGGGAATAGTCAACTACATCGCCCTCCTCGGATGGTCTCCTAAGAGCGAGCAGGAGATTTTCGCAATGGACGAGCTTATCTCCCAGTTCTCAATAGCCGGCGTACACAAAAGTCCGGCCGTCTTCGACTATCAGAAGCTGGGATGGGTCAATGGTCAGCATATCAGCCGGATAGATCCGCAGATATTCATGCGCGACGCTCTTCCCTACGCTCACATCGAAGGTACGTTCCTAGAGTCCAAATGGACCAAACTGGCCTCATTGCTCCAGAGCCGTATAGCCAAATACTCCGATATCCCGGAGAAAATCGCATTCCTGCTTGAAATGCCGGAATACGATGTGAATCTCTTTGTCAACAAAAAGAACAAATCCACTCTGGAAAGCTCCGCATCCATACTCAGGCAGGTCATCGAACGCCTCTCTTCACAGGAAGACTGGAGCGAGGAAGCCCTGCTGGCCGCAATGACAGATATGGCCACCGGCGCCGGGCTAAAGCTTGGCCCGCTCACATGGCCTGTAAGAATAGCGCTGTCAGGCCTCATGGCGACTCCCGGAGGGGCAATTGACATACTCTATCTTCTGGGCAAGGACGAAGCCCTAAGGAGACTTTCCGACGGGCTCCGGCTTATCGGGAAAGAAAATTTGGTAGATGAAAAATAATATCTATCTTTGCACTCCCAAAATTATTGGCAGACGCGGTGGATTCGTCTAACGGTTAGGACTCAAGATTTTCATTCTTGCAATAGGGGTTCGATTCCCCTATCCACTACAATATAAAAAAAAGATTTAAAATGGCAAACCACGCATCAGCAGACAAGCGTAATCGTCAGAGCGAGACACGCAGATTGCATAACCGTTATTATGCAAGAACAACACGTAACGCCATCAGGGCGCTTAGAAACACAACAGACAAGGAAGCAGCCGCAGCGCTCCTTCCCAAAGTAACCGCCATGATTGACAAACTGGCTAAGATCAATGTGATTCACAAGAACAAAGCAGCCAACCTCAAGAGCGGAATTTCAGTTTACGTAAATAAATTATAAGGGTTTTACGTTTCTGGTCACAGATATCGAAAAAACTTCCCGAAATTTGTCGGGAAGTTTTTTTATTTTATGAGCATCAACGACTGGAAAATAGACGACAGGCCGAGAGAAAGAATGTATGTGTCGGGAGCGGCCTCTCTAAGCGATTCCGAGCTGCTTGCAATACTCATCAATTCCGGCACCAGAAACAAAAGCGCGGTAGAGGTGTGCAGAGATTTGTTGGCCCAGGCCGGCAACTCTCTCAATTCCCTGTCGCAGATGTCAATTGACAGATTACAATCCATTCACGGCATAGGAGCGGCCAAGGCGGCTAGGCTCAAAGCCATGTTCGAGCTCGCCGCCAGGATACAGAACGAGACCCATGACCAAGGCTCCGCCATCACTTCCTCCAAAGCCGTAGCCGGCATCTTCTCTCCAATGCTGCGCAATCTACAGCATGAAGAGTGCTGGGCTCTTTTCCTCAACAGGGCCAACAGGATTATAGGGAAGGAGCGCATAAGCACCGGAGGCGTCAGCGCCACGGTGATGGACGCCAGGGTAGTGATACACAAGGCAGTGGACAAACTGGCCAGCGGAATCATCCTGGTACACAACCACCCGTCCGGCAATCCGGTTCCAAGCGAGCTGGACAAAAAGCAGACTCAGCTCCTGAAAGAAGCCGCCAGCCTTCTGGACGTGACGCTTATGGACCACATCATCATTGCAGGGAACAGATATTACAGTTTCTGCGACGAGGGTCTGTGATTTTATCGTATATTTGTAGAAAAATCACTTTATGACCATTATTAATCTTAACGACGGCAATTCCGTACTTAATCAGTTCGTGGCGGAGATCCGCGACAAGGACATCCAGAAGAACCATATGCGTTTCCGCAGGAATCTCGAGCGCATAGGAGAGATTTTCGCCTACGAGATAAGCCGCAGACTCAACTACAAGACTGCGGAAGTAACCACTCCGCTCGGAATATCCGAGTGCCGTCTGCTTGCCGACGACATCGTGCTGGCCACCATTCTAAGAGCCGGTCTGCCGCTGCACAACGGCCTTCTCAACTATTTTGACAAGGCCCAGAACGCCTTCATAGCCGCATATCGCAAATACGGCAAGGACAATAAGTTCGACATAAAACTGGAATACATCACTTCTCCTTCCACAGAGGGGAAGGTCCTCATACTCGCAGACACCATGCTGGCAACCGGAGCATCGCTGGTACTGGCCTATGAGAGACTTATTGAGAAAGGTGAGCCGATACACACCCATATAGTATGCCCCATAGCATGCAGCTCAGGTGTGGAATATCTTTCCAAGACACTTCCGCATAAAAATGTAACTTTCTGGACATGCGCCGTCGACGAAGAACTCACCAATAAGTCGTATATCGTTCCGGGACTCGGGGATGCCGGAGATCTGGCATTCGGAGACAAGCTGTAGCAGGGACCGCTATATCTCCTTGCGCATCCTTGCGATAGGAATATTCAGCTGCTCCCTGTATTTCGCCACAGTACGCCGGGCCACCTTGTAGCCCTTCTGCGACAGGACACTTACAAGCTCCTCATCCGTGAGGGGCTTTTTCTTATTCTCCGCCTCGATGCTTTCAGACAGCACCTTTTTTATCTCACGGGTGGACACCTCGTCCCCGCTCTCGGTCATCATTCCCTCGGAGAAGAAATATTTCAGGGGATACACTCCGAAATTGGTCTGGATGTACTTGCAGTTGACCACTCTGGAT
The DNA here is from genome assembly GCA_019116865.1 of Candidatus Coprenecus stercoravium. GTDB lineage: Bacteria > Bacteroidota > Bacteroidia > Bacteroidales > UBA932 > Coprenecus > Coprenecus stercoravium. The sequence continues at coordinate 8,174 of DXAW01000055.1, forward strand.
ATTGTGGATATGTCCAGCCCGGTCTTCTCGGCTATATTCTTCAGAACCATCGGTCTGAGCTTTGTCTCGTCCCCATCCAGAAAGAAATCGTGCTGGAAATCCAGTATGGCCTTCATTGTATTGTACAGCGTATTCTGCCTCTGCTTTATAGCTTCGATAAACCATTTCGCCGAATCCAGCTTCTGCTTGACAAAAGACACCGCCTCCTTTCCGTTCTTGGCCGAAGATGAGGCCGAGTTCATAAGCAGGTCAGCATAGCGCTTGTTGACCCGCAGCTCAGGTACAGAGAATTTCGGCATACTCAGGATAAGCTCCCCGTCCTTATTTTCCAGAATAAAGTCAGGAACTATCTGCTGCGCCTGCTCCACATAGGAATCGTCAATCTGCCCCCCGGGACGAGGATTGAGATGCACTATCTCATCCATGGCATCCTTGAGCTCATCCTTGCTCATACCTGTCTTGGACATTATTCTGTCATAATGCTTCCGCGAGAACTCGTCAAAATAATTCTCAAGAATATCCTCAGCCCGCTTTCTCACCGGATTAGGCTCCTTGGCCCTGAGCTGAAGCAGAAGGCACTCCCTCAGATTTCTGGCCCCCACTCCCACAGGCTCGAACTCCTGTATCACCTTCAATATCTCCTCCACATGGGCCGGCGTGGTCTCTATATTGAGCCTGAATGCTATATCGTCCGTAAGGGATTCGATGTCACGTCTGAGATATCCGTCATCGTCTATGCTGCCGATGATAAAGGAAGCTATCTTCCTGTCTTCTCCGCCCAACCCACTGTAACCCAGCTGCATTTCCAGATTCTGATGAAAGCTTTCCTTCACGGAGAAGGTATTGTACTGCGGTTTCAGGTCCTTGCCCTGATTGTTGATATAAAGGCGGTAGGAAGGAGTGGAATCATCCTGGTTATAATCACTAAGCGAGACATTCTTAGGCTCCCCGTCCTCGGACTCTTCCGACGGAGCCGCCTCATCAAGCACAGGATTCTCCTCCAATTCCTTCTTGATTCTCTGCTCCAGCTCCAGAGTGGGAAGTTCGAGCAGCTTGATGGTCTGTATCTGGAGCGGGGAAAGTCCCTGCTGTAATTTCTGTTGTAGTCCCTGTTTTAGCATAACCGGCTTCAAAGATAACAATAAATATTTTATATTTGTGTTTTGTTACTCATATATGGACGCAGAAAACGATATCCTTTCCATCGATGTAGAGAAAGTAATCCGCAGCAAAAGTCCAAAACTTGCTGACCGTCTGCCACGCTTTATTCTCAACTATATCAAGCGGACTATCCATCAGGACGAGATCAACCGCCTGCTTCTGGACAACAGCATGTACACCGGAGCGGACTTCGCAACCCATATACTGCAGGACATGAACGTAAGCTACAACGTGCATTACACAGGCCATGCGCCCGATCCGTCCGGCAGGTACATCTTCGTGTCCAACCATCCCCTCGGCGGACTTGACGGCATGATTCTCATATCCTACATAAGCAGCCGCTTCGGGGATGTAAAATTCATAGTCAACGACCTCCTCATGTTCATAAAGCCGCTCGCCCCGGTATTTGTTCCCGTCAACAAATACGGAAAGATGAGACACGACAACACTCTGCTGTTCCATGAGACATTCGACTCGGACGCCCAGATACTGTATTTCCCCGCAGGGCTGTGTTCCAGGCTGATTCACGGCCAGGTCACAGACCTGGACTGGAAAAAGACATTCGTGACCAAAGCCGTGGAGAGCAGGAGGGACATAGTGCCCATGTTCTTTTCCGGAGAGAACTCCAGACGTTTTTACCGATTGGCCAATATGCGGAAAAAGCTGGGAATCAAAGTCAACATCGAGACATTCTTTCTCCCGGACGAAATGTTCCGGCAAAAAGGAGCCGCCTTCGACCTGTTCATAGGCGAGCCTATACCATATACATCCATCACCGAAGAGCACAGCCATAAGGAATGGTGCGACATTATAAGACAGAAATGCTATGCAACCCGTAATCAAGCCCGTTGACAGGAAGCTCATACAGCGTGAGCTGACCGCCGCCAAGTACATACGTACCACCCGCAAGGGAGATAACGAACTCTACGAAGTCACCTACAAGGACTCTCCGAACATCATGAAGGAGATCGGCCGACTCAGGGAAATATCGTTCAGACTGGCCGGAGGAGGTTCGGGTAAAGACTGCGATATCGACCAGTTCGACACCGATCCGTCGGATTATTACAGACAGCTTATCGTATGGGACCCGCACGACAAGGAGATACTGGGAGGATACAGGTATATTCTCTGCGGAGGCATTGCCCCTGAAAAGATGGCCACCAGCGAGATTTTCAATTTCTCCGATACGTTCGTCCATGACTACATGCCTTTCACAATAGAGCTTGGCCGTTCTTTCATACAGCCCAACTACCAGAACATCAACCTGAAACGCAAAGGACTCTACGCACTGGACAATCTATGGGACGGTCTCGGCGCCCTTATGCTCAAATACACTCACTACAAGTATTTCTTCGGCAAGGTGACGATGTACACATCCTACAACCTGCGGGCACGTAATACATTGCTCAATTTCCTGCACAAATACTTCGGCGACCCGCAGAATCTTGTCACTCCGGTAGAGCCTATAGACTATGACAGCGGCAACAAATACTACCAGGAGCTGTTCAACGGCCTGGAATACCACGACGCCTACAAGGTACTGCAGAAAGAGATTAAGCAGAACGGAGAGTTCATCCCACCGCTGATCAACTCCTACATGAACCTGTCACCGTCCATGAAAGTATTCGGAACGGCAGTCAATCCCGGATTCGGAAATGTCGAGGAGACAGGAATCCTAGTCAACATGGAGGATATCTATCCTGAGAAAAAAGAGAGGCATCTGGCCCCAATGCAGGAAGCCCTAAGAGCTGTAGCCGCAAGGTTCAGACCTAAATGGTGGAGAAAGATTCTTTAACCAGGAACACCGTCGGATATTCAGGCCTGATAGCCTCCAGAAACCTCATGGCATCGGCCTTGGAGCGGAATTCCCCGACCGTCACCTTGAAATACGGGTTGTCATATATCCGGTAGACGGGCACATCGGGATAGTGTACCGCGAACGTATCGACGATCTGCTCCGATATCATCCTGGCGTCCTGGCTGTTGTCAAAATAGATACGGATTCTGTACCCCTGTGCCGTACGGGCCTTGTTCTTTTCTATCTGCCTCATCATAGCCACAGAAAGCGAGTCGCTCATTCCGACCGAAGAGCCCAGATACGTCATCAGACTGTCGTAAGTCATATATGTCACCGCCACGACAGAGTCCTGTGTCTCCGCCGTCAAAGTATCCGAAGGAAGTTCCTGCGCCTGCAGCATGCCGGAAATCATCAGCACCGGCAACAATACTATCAATATTCTGACCTTTCTCATTTGACTGCCTGTATTATGTCCCTTACAGGAACATTATTCAATCTTACCGTTTTCTTCATACCGCCGTTGAACGCTATCACGATTTTGCCGTCCACTGTAAAATCATCCATGTCCCAACTGCCGAAATTCAGGCCGGAAGAGATAATCGCTATCGGATCCAGCACAGAGGCCCTGACGGGTATCGACACAACGCCCTGCGTATCCGCCGCCACGCTCGGTATGTCCTCCAGCGAGAAGCGTGCAAATTCTTTGCCCTCCTTAAGAAGCAGGGCATCAAGCTCCCGCACGGACACTTCATATTTTGTGGGATTATAGACGCCGGCCTTCAGTTCCACCACTGCAGAAGATGTACCGTTGAACCTCAAGGAGCCGATACTGACATCATCCACCCGTAGCTGACGGTAATCCGCACATCCGGCCAGCAGCATGACTGCAACGGCGAAAAAAACAATTCTTCTCATAATTCAGCGCTGTTTGTATCGGCAAAGATATAAAAAGTTATCTTTGCGGACATATGGGAAACAACAAAAGACTGTTTATCGAAACATACGGCTGTCAGATGAATGTCTACGACAGCGAGGTGGTGATATCGATTCTGGAGAAGGACGGATACACTCCGTGCAATGGGCTTGAAGATGCCGGATTAATATTGGTAAACACCTGTTCCATAAGGGAAAATGCCGAGCAGAGAGTGTGGGGAAGACTGGACAGGTTCCTGCAGGAGAAAAAAAAGAGAGACGTCAGGGTCGGAGTTCTGGGCTGCATGGCCGAAAGGCTGAAACGGGAACTGCTCTCACACCCGGCTGTGGACATAGTCGCTGGTCCCGACACCTATAGGGAACTTCCGGCCATGCTGCGCCGTCTGGATGAAAGCGGAGAGAAACAGGCGGAAACGACCTTGTCACTGAAAGAGACCTACGCCGACATCGAGCCGGTACGCACCGACAAGAACGGAGTCACATCATTCATATCCATAATGCGCGGATGCAACAACATGTGTACGTACTGTATCGTACCATATGTAAGAGGCGGAGAGAGAAGCAGAGACCCGCAGTCCATAGTCAGGGAAGCCGAAAGGCTATACCGGGACGGATACAAGGAAGTCAATCTGCTGGGTCAGAACGTAGACTCATATCTGTGGAAAAATCCGGACAACCCTACCGAGACAGTAAACTTCTCCCAGCTTCTGGAGCTGGTTGCCCTGGTTGCCCCGGACATGAGAGTCAGGTTCTCCACATCCCATCCCAAGGACATGAGCAACGGTGTACTGTACTCCATGGCGATGTATCCTAATATCTGTACCCACATTCATCTGCCGGTACAGTCAGGCAGCGACAGAATGCTGGAAAAAATGAACCGCAAATACACCGTAGCCGGATACCTTGAGAGGATTGAGAAAATTCGGGAAATCGTTCCCGATGCGGCCGTCACCACAGACATCATCGCCGGTTTCTGTTCAGAGACAGAGGACGACCATCAGGCCACACTGGAGCTGATGCGCAAGGTACGCTTTGACAGCGCCTTCATGTTCCAGTATTCCCAGAGACCAGGAACAAAGGCCGCCAGACATTTCCCGGATGACGTACCGACGGAAATCAAGACCAGGAGACTGAACGAGATAATCGAGCTGCAGAGCGCCATATCCCTGGAGCGCAACACGGAATGTATCGGCAACACATACGAAGTCCTGATAGAGGGCACGTCCAAAAGAGACGACAACTCGCTCTTCGGCAGGACGTCCGGCAACAAAGTATGCGTATTCCCGTCTCTAGGTCACAAACCCGGAGAATATGTGAACATAAAAGTAGAGAGCTGCACATCGGCCACTCTGCTAGGACATATAATATAAACCATTAAAAACGTATCGTTATGACAAAAATGAGAACGACCTATCTCGGCGGACTGCGCACCGAGATTGAGCACCTGCAGTCAGGCAACAAAATCATCACAGACGCCCCTCTTGACAATCACGGCAAAGGTGAGTTTTTCTCTCCGACCGACATATTCGCATCGTCACTCGCCTCCTGCATGCTGACCATCATGGGTATCTCCGCACAGTCCTACGGATTCAACATTGACGGCACTACTGTCGAGATAGAAAAGGAAATGGCGGCCAATCCCCGCCGCGTGGCACGTATCGTCGTGGACATCACTTTCCCCAAAGGTCAGAAATACGATGACAAGGCCAAGAGACTCATCGAATCAGCGGCACGCACATGCCCTGTCTCCAACAGTCTCCATCCCGATATCATCAAGGATATCCGTTTCCATTACGACGAGTAACAGGTAATCGACAGCCTGTAAGGGAGCGACCCAAAAGGAGTAATCTCAACCCTTTTGGGTCGTTTTCATTGCTTCTTTTTGCGTAGGGCGCTGTAGATAAGGCAAGCGGCAAGGATTATGAATGCCGCAAGGATAATGAGCATCTCGGTGACATGCTCTAGAGGAGCCACCCATATCTCGTTGAACAGATTGATACGTCCCATTATCTCCACCGGAGTCCAGAACACAATCACCGTTGCTATCGCCATGCGTATATTGGCGCCCCATGAAGCGATCTTCAGCTCCTTAATAAACATGAACACTGCTCCGATAAGACAACCCGCGCCTATAATCAAAGTTACAGGATGATGGTCTCCCAGAAATCTGGAATCATAGCAGAACATCAGCAGCAGGTAACATGCCCACATCATCATATTGAGCTCCATAAAGGTGGTGATGGAGGTATGGCGCGTAAGAGGACGCGAGACTATCTCGTCCTTGCGCTTGCCGAATATATGCTTTTGAATCCAGTTTATAAAATAGCATCCGGTCTTGACGCTGAAGATGTACACAGTCATGATGAGCATCCAGAAACCGAACGTGGCCGGCATTATAAGATACTCCGGCCTTGTGACCACCTCTCCGTTCACTATCTCCGGCTGCACCCCGTAACGTGCGGCATAGTACTGAAGAAGAAACTCCACCCAACCCGTCCAGAATAGAAGTCCGCCTATCAGGCCCAGTATGGTCTGCCTGGTGTCTCCTTTGACAAATACACCAGCTATAACGATTCCAAGTCCCACCGCACCAATGGCGAAAGCACACCCGTGCAATGCCGAATCCGGCAGGAAATGTTCCATGAGTATCATCAGCGCATGTCCCAGAGGCATGGCGCATAATACTACCAGAAAAGACACCAGGGTCCTGCCCCAATACCTGCGGGTCTTACCCTTAACAGCCTCTACCGTTTCCATAACACTGACTATTTACTACTATCCTTACATACTCCACTCTGTTCCGTCCTTGGTATCCTTGACGGTAACTCCCAGTTCCTTCAGACGGTCGCGTATCTTGTCGCTGGTAGCGAAATCCTTACGGGACTTCGCCTCTTTCCTGACCTCAAGTATCATATCCATCAGGCCCTCAAGTGTATTTTCATCCGATGACGCCTGGACCTCGTCCACAAGACCGAACACGTCCGGAACGATTTTGCCGAACAGTTCCGACAATGCGGCGTAATCCTTGTCACTGAGACAGACACTGCCATCCTTGACCTGATTGACAATCCTCACCGCATCGAACACATGGGCCAAAGCCACCGGAGTATTAAGGTCATCGCAGAGGGCGTCCATCACTCCTTCCGACAATTTTACAATCTCCGGATTCGAACCGTCTCCCGCATGAGGCAGAGCCGCACAGTCCTTTGCAGCCTGAAGCACTCTTTTCAGTCCCTTTTCGGCAGCAGCCAGAGCCTCATTGCTGAAATCCAGCGTCCCCCTGTAATGGGCCTGAAGGATGAAAAACCTTATGGTCATGGGAGAATATACCTTATACAGGTCCGCCAGAGTAGTGAAGTTGCCCAGGGACTTGCCCATCTTCTGACCATTGACGGTAAGCAGATTGTTGTGCATCCAGTATCTTACTCCTCCTTTTCCGCGCGAGGCCGTGTTCTGAGCCAGCTCGCACTCGTGATGAGGGAACTGAAGATCCATGCCTCCGCCGTGAATGTCAAACTCCTCTCCAAGATATTTCTCACTCATGGCCGAGCACTCCAGATGCCAGCCCGGAAAGCCGTCGCTCCATGGAGAAGGCCATTTCATAATATGCTGAGGAGAAGCCTTCTTCCACAATGCGAAATCGTATGGAGAATGTTTGTCTCCAGTACCGTCCAGACTGCGGGTGTTGGCCATCATCTCATCGATATTGCGGCCCGACAGCACTCCGTAATGATATTTCCTGTTATAAGCCGGCACATCGAAATACACAGAGCCGTTGCTCTCATATGCGAATCCGGCGTCAAGTATTCTCTTTACAAGTTCTATCTGCTCTATGATATGTCCGGAAGCCCTGGGCTCTATGCTCGGAGGCAAGGTATTGAGCCTGCGCATAGCATCGTGGTAAGCGATAGTATAGGTCTGGGCCACTTCCATCGGTTCCAGAGACTCCAGACGCGCTTTTTTTGCAATCTTATCATCGCCCTCGTCGGCATCATGCTCAAGGTGTCCCACATCGGTTATGTTTCTCACATACCTGACCTTATATCCTAAATACCGGAAAAATCTGACCAGCACGTCATATGTCACCGCCGGTCTGGCATGTCCCAGATGAGGGTCCCCATATACGGTAGGACCGCAGACATAGAGACCGACCATGCCCGGATGCACCGGTACGAACTCCTCCTTCCTTCGTGATAAAGTGTTGTAAATATAAACTGTCCTTGTCATGATGAATGTAATTTCTATTTAAAAAGCAAATATAATGCTTTTCGCTTTTTATGGTTCCTCCAAACTCACTCTGCTCGCAAGCACCTCATAAAAAACCTTCTCCTCTCCCTCGGCGTTGGTATAGCGGTTCTGACGCAAACGTCCGAGTACATAGACGCATACTCCTTTCTTTATCCTGGCGAAATCCGGCATCCCCTTGCCGTTCCACGCTGTAACGGTATGCCATGTAGTCTCTTCCTTCAAATTACCTGAACGGTCCTTGTACGTCTCATTGGTCGCCACATTGAATCTGGCCACAGTGTTTTCTCCCACTTTGTTGATTCTGGCATCCTGCCCTACATTCCCCCTCAATTCGATTCTGTTCAATGATCTGTCCATAACTGTAAATTTTTGTTAATGATGTTTTCACCGGCAAAGCTGAGCAAAATTTCTGATTTACAAGTCACTGAAACGTAAGTACACGTTTAGTCATCATCTTTTTTACAGAAGTGGTTATGCGGTACGGTGCGGTTTTCCTAACTTCGCTCTCAAATAAAACGGAGCGTATGAAAGAGGAGTGTAAAAGAGAATGTCTGTACTGCGGCGGCTCAATAACAGGAAGAATAGACAAGAAATTCTGCTGCAACGACTGTAAAAGCATGTATCACAATCAAATCTACCGCAACAAGCAGAAAGAGGTCAGACAAATAGACAGGATACTCAAGAAAAATCATGCGATTATCGACTCTCTGTACTCCAGCGGGAAACGTACCACATCCCTGACGCAGCTGCATGATATGGGATTCAATTTCAAATATATCACTTCACTTACCGCCGATGACACCGGAATATACCGAGCGGGATGCTATGATTATTCGTATACCTTGAAAGGCAACGACGAGATACTGATAGACAAAACTTCCTATATTTGCTCAAACAAAAAGCAATAACGGCGTCTTATGAAAATTATCAGAATATCCCTTAAAGTCCTGGCCTCGCTGCTGCTTGTAATCATAACAGGTCTGGCCGTTCTAAGCGTATCTCCTATATATGAATTCACAGGTCCGGTCCCGTTCTCCGGTGAGAGGATTTACAATCCCTACAGTGACTTTGACTCAGTCACAGGCTGGAAAAGGGCCTGCCTCCATACACATACCAAGGTAGACAAGGGCATAAACGAATGTCCGTACTACCCTGACGTGGTCTACTCCGACTATATGAGCTACGGCTATGATATTCTCGGATTGACCAATCATCAGGCCCTCACTCCCCACCCCGTCGACTCCTGCCTCTATATAGCCGTATACGAGCACGGATACAATCTCTTCAAGTTCCATCTCAACCCGTACGGTGTCAACAAAGTGGAGAAATTCGACCATATATTGCCGATTCTCCTTTCTCAAAAACAGTTCATGATAGACAGGCTCGCCGCAGACGGAGACTTCGTTCAGTTCAACCATCCCAACAGGACACTCACCATAAACCGTCGGGTGATGGAACATCTGTCCGGATACAGACTCGTTGAGGGCGACTCGGGATTCGAGGAAAGAGACCACGGCAGCGGAACCAGTCTGGATCACTGGGACGAGGCACTGTCCGCCGGACGCTACGCCCATAACATCATCAACGATGACAACCATAACTCCAAGGCCCATGCCGCCATTGCACGCCGCTGTTCATGGATCAACACACCCACCCCTTATTATGAGGACATCCGGGAACAGCTGCTGAAAGGCAATTTCTACAGCATGAGAGTACCGGATTTCGGAGACGGCGACACTTCCGTAAAACATATGGAGAACCTAAGACTGCCGGCAATCAAGGATATCGGCATGCGCTCCGACACCGTATACATGCGCCTGTCGGCACCGGCCGCTGCCATAAGAGTCATATCGCAGAACGGTATTGCTGTTGACTCCGCTTTCAACTCGACGGATATTCAGTATGTCATGAAAGCCTCGGATCCATATGTAAGAATGACGGCCTGGTACGACAATGGAGTAACCATCTACACCAATGCCTTTGCCCGCTTCAGTGAAGGAGACTCGCCTTACAGGGATTTTCCTCATCCTGTCAGATGGGGCATGACCATATTATGGAATCTTATGCTGCTGGCTATAGCCGCCGCATGCGTATACGGCATCTACTCACTTTATAAACACCTCTAAAGCCCCGCTGCCGTACCTCAGGGCTGATGCAGGAGAACATGTGACTCCGGGGTAATCCCTTAGTCTCTTCATAATCTCCATGCGCAGGATACCACGGCCGTTGCCGTGAATAAACACCACGGAACGGGCTCCTTTGCGGAAAGCCTCCGCCATGCTTTTATCAAACACTTCCAGCTGGACGTAAAGAACATCATCATCCGGTATATTCCTTGCAGCCGGGTATTTACGCCGGACTGCCTCTATATGCAGGTCTACCTCCATCCTGTCCTCACCGTGCCGCACATTGTTCCTGCTTCTGACAGACTTGACAGGACGGGCATCAGCCGTCACTTTATATGATACGGTACGTCCGCCTGTGTCGTACATCTGTTCCTCATCCGACATACTGTCAGAGGACAAGGGCACTACCTCGCTCACATTCACACGCATCACCATCCCGTCAACATCTATCGACAGGGTGGACACATCCACAACATCGACTACAGTACCGCTCTCGCCTGAATCCATGAAGCGTACTCTGTCTCCTGCCTTGTACATATTGTAAACGGGTTTTTAATAAAATTTGAATTTTCATAATCAAAAACCATACCTGATAAAAGAAGGTAGAGACGAGACACAAATTACAAATTTATGATTATAGGTTATCTAAGAGTAAGCACAGGCAAGCAGCACCTTGCAAATCAGAAAGAGGAAATACTCCGCTTCGCTGCCGGCAGAGACATCACCATCGACAAATGGGTCACTGAGATAGTCAGCGGCAAAAAGAATGAAAAAGAACGTAAACTGGGCGCACTGCTGAAAAAAATGAAGGCAGGAGACACCCTAATCGTTACGGAAATATCAAGACTGAGCAGGACCATGACCGATATAATGGGCATCATGGGCAAGTGCCTCAAAAAGGAAATCAAACTGTATACGACTAAAGAAGGCTATTCATTTGACGATTCCATAAACAGCAAGGTCCTGTGCTTCGCCTTCGGACTTGTCGCGGAGATCGAGCGCAATCTAATCTCGATGAGGACAAAGGAGGCTCTTGCGCTGAGAAGATTGAACGGCATCACTCTCGGACGTAAGAAAGGCAGCTACACCAAAAGGAAAATCCTGCAGGAGCACAGAGAAGAAATTATCAGAATGCTCGACAACGATATATCGGTCAATGTGATATGCCGGGATTTCGGAATATCCCGCGAGACATTCAATAACTTCAGAAAGGCGGACAGGGAAGTCAATACAGCCCTCGCCATGAAAAATGCCCGCACTCTCAGGCAGCAGAGGACATAAAAAAAGCCCCCGGAGGCTGTTCCTCCGGGGGTCTCGTCGGAGCGCAGCGACCGGCTCCCTTCCCTTGCGGAAGGGCAGGGGGATGGGATAGACGCTCGCCACTTGGAGCCCCACCACAGACGGTGATGCGGAGAACGGCCAGCAGAAGTACATAAAAAAAGCCCCCGGAGGCTGTTCCTCCGAGGGCTCTAAGGGGCGGCGGCTACCTACTCTCCCACCCCTGTTAGGGCAGTACCATCGGCACAAGTGCGTTTAACTTCTCTGTTCGGA
>DXAW01000056.1 GCA_019116865.1 Candidatus Coprenecus stercoravium
GTGTACTGGAAGACGTTGTCGGAATTCTCACCTATGGCACCGGTCGAGGCCTCGATGTTCTGGCTGGACAGAGCCGCGCTGACATCGGAAGGTATCAGCCCGTACTGGGCCATCACGTCAGGCTTCATCCACACACGCATCGCATAGTCACCACCCATCACGTTGCAGTCTCCCACTCCGGCGATACGCTGAATCTGAGGCTTCACGTTGATGGAAAGATAGTTGGTAAGGAATGTCTCGTCGTATGTGCTGTCAGGGGACACTATCGCAAATACTTTCAGCGTACTGCTCTGACGCTTGGACACCTCGACACCGACCCTGGTAACCTCGGCCGGCAGCAGGGATGTGGCGCGGGACACACGGTTCTGTACATTGACCGCCGCCATATCCGGGTCGATACCCTGTTTGAAATATACGGTAATCGAAGCACTTCCGGAGTTACTTGCCTCGGAAGTCATATAGGTCATATCCTCCACGCCGTTGATGGCCTCCTCCAGAGGGGCGATAACGGCATTCTGCACCGCAGTGGCGTTCGCTCCGCTATACGTCGTGGAGACACGGATAGTAGGAGGAGCTATATCAGGATACTGCTCCACCGGAAGCATCGCAAGACCGATGATACCGACGAGCACCAGAAACGTCGAAATGGCGACCGACAGGATAGGCCGGTCTATGAATGTCTTCAGATTCATACGTTACTCTCCTTCGTTAGAATTTACAGGAGTACCTGTGACAGGGGTTCCCTCTCTGAGCAGGCCGGCTCCCTTGGAAACTATCACATCTCCCTCGGTCAGACCGCTCTCGACGACATATTCCCTACCGTCATTGATACGGAACACCTTTATCTCATTGGACACGGCCTTGCCGTCAATCACTTTGTAAACGAATATTTTGTCCTGTATCTCATATGTGGCCTCCTGAGGGATAACTATGCAGCCGTTCCTGTCATATGACACATTGATACGTCCTGAACCGCCGCTCATCAGACGGCCGTCGGGATTGTCGAAGACAGCTCTGATACGCACTGTACCGGTTCCCTTGTCCACGATACGGCTGATTACGTCGATACGGCCCTGATGCTCATACTCGGTACCGTCAGCCAGTGTAAGCGTCACCGGCTGGAAAGACTTCACCGTATTGTCGATGGAGCCGTACTGACGGGTCATCGAAAGCACCTCCTTCTCGGGCAGGGAGAAATATACATACATCTGAGAATTATCTGAAACGCTTATCAGAGGCTCGGCCATGGATGCGCTTACCAAAGCTCCCACCCTGACAGATGTCATGCCGGCAGAGCCGTTCACCGGACTCTTGACTATGGCATATGAAAGACTCTGAGCCGCACTTGCCTCAGCAGCCTCAGCCTGACGCAGAGCAGCTACAGCGCTGTTATACGAGTTACGGGCCGTCTGAAGCTCGAAATCCGATATCACTTTCTCCGCATACAAATCCTCGCTTCCCTCCAAAGAAAGTTCCGAAGTCGCCAACTGAGCCTCAGCTGTAGCGACAGTAGCCTTGGCCTGCCTGTATGCGGCCGCATAAGGGATAGTATCTATCACGAAAAGTGTCTGTCCCTTTTTCACTTTAGCCCCTTCCTGGACCAGCACGTCGGTAATGAATCCTGAAACCTGGGGTCTCACCTCTACATCCTGTTTTCCCTCTATCACCGCAGAATAGCTCACAGACAAAGACCTGTCCTCGGGAAACACTTTCAGAAGCGGATACGTAACCGCCTCTACCTGGCCCTGAGTCTTCTGCTTACATGATGTCATGCTTAAAACAGCACACAGTCCCAAAGCCGCAATTGTCAGATAACGCATAATATTAATACTTTTTACACTTTATAAATATGAGTCCGTGTTAGCAACGATTGTGCCAAATACCTAACGAGTTCCGTTTTTGACACATTCTGTTCTTTTTTCCACAATACAAATTCCGGTCTCGGAGACCACAGCGTCCATCAGCATATCGTGAGGCTCCCGGGGCACCGCATCCACCATCTGGAAATCGAAGCAGACCCCGACCTTGTACGGCCCGCCCTGACAGCTGTCCGAAGCCCCGGCCAAGAGTCTGTCATAAAAGCCCTTGCCGCGTCCCATCCGGCCTCCGGTGGCATCGAATGCAACACCCGGCACCACGACTAAGTCTATATCCTGAATCCGCACCTCCTCGGAGCCGCAGTCCGGCTCGGGTATCGAATACGACTCCCCCGGCACAAGCGACGCCTTCCCGGAAAAACGCCTTATCCTCAGATTATCTCCGTCCACCACGGGCAGAAATACATTCTTTCCCTCCGCAACACATTTCATCACAGCTTCCTGGGTATGCACCTCGTCCGGCATTGCCCAATAAAACAGGATATTCTCCGCCTTGCAGAATTCCGGCACAGCCATCAGGCGCTCCATCACAGGCACAGAACGGCGAAGACGCTCCTCGAGGGGCACCTGCTTCTTGCGCATCGATATCAATTTGCGAAGTTCCTTCTTACTTTCCATAATTTTCAATATTTTCGCAAAAATATAATTTTGTCCGACACGATGGAAAAAGTTCTGCTTCACTCCTGCTGCGCCCCCTGCTCTGCCGCCATCCTCGAATGGATGGGGCAGAACGGCTATGAACCGACCATCCTCTTCTACAACCCCAACATCTTCCCCGAGGAGGAATATCTAAAGCGGAAAAATGAGATAGTGAGGTATGCGAAGGAAATCGGGGTGACCATAGTGGACTTAGACGGAGGCAATGCGGAAATCCGCTCCGGGCGAGAACTGACGGCAGGGATGACGGAACCGGGCAATGTGGAGGGGCAACAGGGCACTGCCGGTGATTTCTGGGAGCGGCAGCACACACAGTGGCTCAAATGCACTGTAGGACTGGAGAATGAGCCGGAACGGGGCGGACGCTGCCTCGCCTGCTTCAAGCACCGCCTCTGCACTGCGGCCTCCTACGCAGCAGATAACGGCTTCCCCCTCTTCACCACCACCCTCGCTTCCTCCCGCTGGAAGGACATCCGGCAGATCAACGAGGCCGGCTTCTACGCCGAGGAGCACTGCGGCCGTGGCCTCACCCGCTTCTGGGACCGCAACTGGCGCAAGGGCGGCCTCTACGAACGCCGCAACATCCTCGCCCGCCAGTTCTACAACCAGCAGTACTGCGGCTGCGAGTTCAGCCTCGCCCACCGCAACCATTCCTCCGACACTATTAACTAACACAATTTAAACAAAATGAAAAATTTTATCATTATCGCAATCCTTGCCGCTGCATTTACGGCTTGCACAACTAAAATCCCCGGTGAAAAAGGTTGCGTCATTCTGCAAAGGTCTGACGGAACATATGACCTAAAAACACCAAAGGGCGAAAAGATTAAACTTCAGGCCGATTCGCTAAAATGGTTTTATGACTGTTTTTATCGTATTTATCTGCCTGACAGTACTCAGCGCGCCTATGTTCCAAAATATAATTTCTTGACAGACGCTTATGACAAAATTTATTTTGGCGGTCAACAATTTCTTGTTCATACTGATGACGCGGTAGGTGTTGTTCAGCCATGGGATCAAATCCCTCCCAGCTCGGCGACTGATAGTATATACATATTCTATGTCCAACATCTGGAAGAATATCTTTATGTCGTCCAGCATCGAGAGTATGTATGGTTTCTGGATAAGGTCGTGAAATATAACTCAACATGGCCCTTACATACCATATTTACAGCCGATTATTGGCGTTCAACCACTTTCTCAGACGAACAGCTTGCTGAAATTCTCAAATCAGCAAAGCGTAATGAATACGAAGTAGGATGGATTATTGATTAAAGAAAAAAATTTTACCCGCTGTCTTTTCATTTCTGCCGGCGTTATTAACTGACATAAAATAATCAACTTAAAACAAAAAAGTATGAAAAAATTTTTATTATTATCAGGAGCGCTGTTGGCGCTGTTGTCTGCAACATCATGTACACAATGGTACGGACTGAATGATTATCTGCGCGTCAAGGTCGATGCTGATGGCAACCACGGTATCTATCGTGGTGAAGAAGAAGTCGTCCCGACGGAGTATCAAAGTTTTCAGGTCGTTGATGCGCCAAGGTCAAATTTTTTGGCGTCGCGCGAGATCTACGATACATATGTCATCGGCAAAAAAGCCGACGGTTGCGATCTGTGGCGGATTGGCCGAACCAGTATGTCGGAAGTACTGCTTTATTCGGCGCCGGAGATTGAGCCTTTGGATATTGAGCCGCATGAAAATTATGGATACGCGAGAAAACTCTATGTCGGCACGTTGGCGGATGGCAAAAAAGAAGTCTACAACCGGTTTGCCCGCCCCCACAAATCCGGCCCGTATGACGAGGTCTACCCCGGCGTTGAGGAGTGGATTTTCCGCGTCGGCGATAAATGGGGGTTAAAACATATCAGCAACAAAGGCACTGAGGCCAAATACGACCAAGTTTACATATTTGATTGTTATGAACGTCTCTATTATCTAAAAAGAAATAATCAATATGAGTTATATTATTACAACTACGATGAGTTAAGTTATATTGGCATTGTAAATCAGCAAGAGATTGATGAACTAATGCCTCTTGTCAGCAAGCAATATTCTCCGTATAGTTTTCATATAGAAACACAGGACATACCTAAAGATATGCTTAGAAAAATTAAAATTAGAACAGGTAACACGTGGCTTCTTTAAAAATTCAGACAACAAAAAAACCGTTTTCCTCAACCGAGGCAAACGGTTTTTCTTTTTTGTTATGCCCTAAAACCGTCCGGTTTTCAAAAATTCCATAACCTCATAACAAACTTCCGTGTTATGAAAAATATTCCAATGATGATCGCGAATATCAATCACTTCTTTGGCGCCGCTGTGTTTCTTTACCTCGCTCGCCTCGCGTCGCGGCATCCGGCTGCGGGTCAAAAACGCCAGCACCCGCCCAATCCAAGATTCGTTGCTCAGGATAATCCCCGGTTTGGGTTTGTTGATCTGCGGCAGCTTGGCTATTTCTTCTGGTGCCAAATCCGCCGCCATCGGCCCTATAAAAAATCCAAACAGCGTGTTCCGCCCCAGAGTCTCAATCAGGCGGCTGCCATAAGTATATGGTGCGACTTCAACCACATATTCCGATGCTTCATAAAGCACCTGACATAGAACTATCTATCACATTATCAATTAATTACACATAGATTAGTTGCTCTATGCCCTGAAAAAACAAGCCATAGAGCAACCCGATAATCAGCATCCACCTGATTACAAACACATTACCGACTAGCCCCTTGCTTTATGGTCAACAGCTGAGTACGGCTGCTGACGATGTAGGCCCTGCCATTGGATAGCCTGATTAAACACAGGTCTTTTAAATTTGTGGCGAAAAGAGTGTACCAGCCCAAAATGTCGCTCTGCCAACGGCCCCAATAACCGAACGGACCGCCGCTGCCCACCCGGAACGAATTCAGGACGACACCGGAAGAGACTTCCTCAACCCTGACGATATCGCTGCGGTTGATACGCAGCCGGCCAACCGGGCGGCACAGTTGGATCTGCCGGTCCGTCACGATGATACGCAACGGAGTCCAAAGGGCACAGACTGACATCGCAGCGGCTATCACCCAACATACTATACCCGCAGCCGGCTCTCCGTTCCGCCACTCTGCAATACCTTCTGCTGTCAGAATGGCCATAAGTGCTACGATAACCACAGTCCACGCCACGGCACTCCTGCTCCACCTCATCCGTATACTCCTTTCATTCATAACCATTTTACTTATTCTAAAACAGACAAATATATGGTTAATTTTCATATCTTTGTATGTGTAATGGCTAAACACTGGGCAATATGATGAAACGGATACCTACTGTCATGCTGGCCGCGGCAACGATGATTATGAGCGGCTGTAACGAAAACAATAACGGCAATCAACAGAAGACCATGAGCAATATTTCGGAAGAGACCGTCAATAGGACGGTACAGGCCATAGTGGAGAAATGTCCGCAGGCCGACCAAGCACTGGTGCAGAAGGGCGTGGCCCAGGCGGCAGCACTATGGAGGGCTGAGGACGGCACTGAAGTGGAGTTCGGGCAGTTCGCCACCGAAAGTTACGCTGCTACGCCCGAAGACCGCAAGGTGCTGTTCGACAAGCTGTCGGCGGCATTTGAGACCCTTTACGGCACATCCAACCAAGTGGCCGTGCGGCTGCAGGCTCCGCTGCATCTGACCGGCCCGGAGATCACCGGGATAGACTACATCCTCGGAGCATTCGACCCCTATTCTCACCTGTCGGATGACCTATTTGCCAACAAGACGGCATTCGTCACCATCCTCAACTTCCCGTTCTACACCCTTGAGGAGAAAAACACCCTCGGAAAGGACTGGAGCCGCCTCGAATGGGCCTACGCCCGCATG
>DXAW01000057.1 GCA_019116865.1 Candidatus Coprenecus stercoravium
ATCGAATGCCGTCCCTCTCCTACCGGCAGCACTCCACCGTCAGCCTCCAGATGTCTCTCGGTATGAGAACCGTCCTCTTTATATACCAATACGGCGATTCCGGTTCCGGGCTGAGGACGCAGACTGTCGTAAACATATCCGCCGGGATTGTCCCAATTAGACTCCCACGCACGTCCGTAATCCCTCTCCCATACCAGCTCCCACTCAGGCAAGACATTGGTCTTCCAGTGGTCGTGGTCGTAACACAGTTCCTTGCGGCAACCGGTAAGAGCCAGAAGCATAAGCAGAGCGGCTATGGTAATGGTACGTCTCATCTGTCACCTCCTTTCTTATTACGGTCCCACAGACGCCAGACAAAAGCGAACTTAACCTTCAGAGGTCCCAGATAGTTGAGCACGGATGTCTGCTGATATACATAGTGGGTGCCTTCCATGTAGGATACAGGCTCGTATTCCTCATACTTTGTGTACATATAGCCAAGCCCTAGACCGGCCTCGAAAGAGAGGCAGTCGGTGATGGGGAACATATACCCGTAACTCAGGCCCACGAATCCTGCCTCACCCTGATAGCCTCTTCCGCCGTTCTCAAGGTCATACCACGCACCACCTGCGAACAGACCCAGATAATGACCGTGCCAGGGCTTGCGGGTCCTGAACCACCAGCGGGCCTCGGGATAGATAGTGGCTACCTGATAATATTTATGAGCGGCATCCTTGCTCCACCAGGCCACAGCTCCATGAGCAGCGACCGACCAATGCTCATTGATAAGGTACTCGGCCTCCAGCGACGGCATAAGGGCCGCATCCGCAAGCAAATTAGTCTTCAGGGCAATGCGCTGGTACGGATCATATTCGAACGCCGCAGGCTCACGCTGCGCTACACGTTCCGCCAGCGACGGGGCCGCTGCAAGCGCACAGACCTCCTGCCGGGGAGGATTGAAGAGCAAAGGCACAATCGGAAGCACAGGGGTATAAGTCACAATCACCTCCACCCGACGCTGCAGGGGGAAGATGTGCTCCATCATATAGTTGAACACCCGGCCACCGCGCAGGTCCATCAGGGATTTCTTTCTGGAACCGACTATCTTTCCGTCCTCTATGACCCACAGCGGAGTATTGCGCACTATATCCAGCACCTGTTCAGAGCCGGGGAAAGGTCCGTACTCGAGAATATCCCTCTCAAGTCCTTCCCAGTCGACACCTATGCTTACAGTATCATCAAAGGTCTTTATATATTTTGCGAAGTTTTCCGTTCTACGCTCAGACAGCCATTGATTGAACTGCTGAGTTCCGTCAGGAGACGATGTTCCTTTAATGGAAAGGCTGAATCCAGGCCTTCGGGAATAACGGGCGACTACTGCATTCAGGCTGTCCAGCACACCAGCATTCCCGCCGAAGGATGAATCCACCTGCGAGAGAGCCGAGCCGAAATACACCGATACCGTATCCCTGCGAAGACCCGTCTGGGCCGACACTGCCGTACAGCCCAGAAACAGAGCCACAATAATTATAGTCAGTTTCTGCCTCACTAAATAAATGTTCATTAAAAAATAAAGGTTTTAAGATAGTGTGGCACGGAAACTATTATTTCATTTATGTTGTTTTAACCAAAGAGGTAAAACCGTAGGAAATTTTTCATACCTTTGTTTTTCGAAACCTTTCTAAAGCCTAAAACCTAAACGAAGGTTTTTTTAGCACACCTTTAAAAAGAAAGGCCGGCGCATCTCTTTTGACACGCCGGCCTTTCTTTTTCATCAATTGTCCGCAGACTTAATCCGTCACAGGCTGTCCTTCTTCAGGGTCATCCAATACAGGACCGTCTATCACATACGGAGCACTGCCGGCTCCATCTTCTCCGAACACCTGGGGAGTCTGGAACACGGCCTCCTCTCCAGAAACCTTAACACCCACTGTCAGCAGATAATATTTACCGGGATTCAACGAGATATTGGTGTTGATATACTGATAGTTCATCAGCATCATCCCCGTTATATATTCGGCATATGAGACAGTGCTGCCGGATGCTTCATACTTCTGCTTGAAGTATGCGGAGATATCCGACTTGTATGTATTCCAGTCAGCCTCAGTGATAATATCGTAGACATATGTGCGTCCGGCGAACTGGGCTTCAGGCTCCACGGTAACACTAATGACAGTGCTTCCTTTTATATACAGCATGGTCATGTCGCTGAATGTCATGCTTTCCTCTGTATCAGGCGTATCAGGATCCTCCGGCTCGTCAGGGTCCCCAGTCCTTATCTCTCCGTCATATATGGACGCCTCATAGAATGTCACGTTGTTGTCCATATCGAACTCGATAGGCACTGCGAACAGGACAAACTCCTGATTCCACTCAAGGGCATACTCATCCTCTATGTCGCCCACAGAGGAGAATCTTCTGAAATAAGAATAAGGGGTCTGGTCCCACTCCTCGCACACGGCTAGACAGTACTGGGAAAGGTCGTCCTTGTACTTCTCATACTCGGCCATGGTGATTATATGATAGAAATAGTATGCGCTCTTATTGGAAGGCTCGATAGTGAAATACACGCTGTTGGAACCTGTGTACTGGACATTGAACTTAAATGTCATATTGGCGTCGATAATGGCCTCCAATGTGGAGAACTCGAATACCGAAACATCAGTAGTGACAGCCTCGCCGTCAAAACCATACACCAGAACAACATAGTCGGTGCCGGGAGTCAGACCGGTCCACTGCACAGTCTCGGTAGACGTACTCAGATCCTCGGGGTCGGCCTTGGAATAAGCCTGGGAACGAAGTTCTGCCTGAGTCATACCCTCAATATCAGAGGCATCAGTCAGGAAGAAATAATAAGAGTCGCTGTTGGAAGGCACCACAGTGACTGTTATGCTGGTCTCGAGAATCTCGTCCCCGGTCACGGTAAAAGTATTGGATGAGATATTGAGGTCCAGTGTCACCTCCAGCACATTTACTGAGGTAGTGGTATTGAGAGACTCGTCTATACCGGCTACAAGAACATAATACTTGGCCTCTCCGTAACGGCTGAGGTCATAAAGCCTGGAGCGGTCGCCTGTCAGGTTAATCTCGTCAAAAGCGTCATCTGCATACGTATTATAGGCCGTAAGGAGTATACCGTTGAAGGCAGAATCCTTATCAGAGCCGAAGTCCTCAACATAGTACGACTCGGGAAGCACATCGACGAAATAAGGCATCTCCTTGTCCTTCGGCACTATATTGACCGTAAGGTCCGTACCGTTGGATGTAGTGGACACCTCGAAACTGCCGTCCGTATTTATCATCGAGGAGGACAAGGTGACTGTCCTCTCCGCCCACTCCGATTCCGAGCCGGTTACTGAGGACCCTGCCTTTACCTTTACCACATACACTGTGTCGGTAACAAGATCCTTGAATTCGAGTCTGGTCTCGGTTGTCTTGTCAGTCTGTCCGTTGAATTCATAAGAGTACTGGTCGGCACCCTCTACCGCATTCCACACGACAGCGAATGAAGTGGAGGTCTGCCCCTCAATCGAAAGTTCAGGAGCCTGAAGCATCGTGGTCTGCCCCTTGTCGTTCTTACATGACACCACCGACAGCGCACCGGCTGCGAGCAGTAAGCATAAAATGTGTCTCAGTTTCATAGTAGCATTTATTAATTGAATTATTTTTCTATAGGTGTGGTTATTATATCTTCGTAAACTACCGGCTCATAGAAGGTGACATCTTCTCCTTCGAGATCAAACCCGACTGCCCACAGCCGGTACGACACGCCGGGCATAATGCCGTGGTCAAACCAGTCGAACAGCACATCCTGCGTTCCTATCATGCCGAACATGTCCAGATACTGGGCGACGGTCAGAGGATTCATAGGGTCGTCACAGACATCGTAGACATACTGCACCAGGTCGTCCTTGTATTCCTCATAATCCTCCTCAGGCAGCGGGAAGCAGAGATATCTGGCATCCGTCCTGGAAGGAACAATGCTCACCTCCATCTCATACGGAGCGACATTCCCTACCGCAAAATCGAAAGTAAGTCCCTCGCTGCTGGATGCCCCGGACGTCATGAAGTCATACTTGAAAATCTCCGTGCTCGGCAGAGTATTCCATCCGAAAATCAGAAGAGTATACTCGGTCGCAGGGGTAAGAGTACCCTCTCGGTATGTCATCGTCATATCTCCGCTGTATATACGGCTTTCATCAAAATAGTCCCTGTAGCTGTATTTTATAAGGTCCTCCAGCTCCGAGGATGTATAGTCGGCTATCTCGTCCTTCTCCAGCAGAATCATCGAATATGTCTCATCCTTGTCGGACGGCTCCACATAAGCCACTGCACCGGAAGGCGTCACGTCCCTGAAATCCACATTGAATGTCAAATCTGACTTGGGGACCGGACCTGTATACACCGCTTCCATGGTTATATCAGTTATCCGGTTAAGATTTTCGTCCACTCCGGCCACGATGATATACAGATGCTCCTCGTAATCATAGTTCACCTGCCAGTAATCCTCTCCGTACGAGACGACCATATCGAAAGCCGAGCTGCCGAACTGGGCCATGTAGGATTCCAGAGCCTGAGTCCAGACATCCAGCGCATTGCCTCCAAGCATGGCGAAATACTCATCGTCAAACGTCTCGCGGAAATAATACATGTCCTTGTCCTCCGGTATGACATAGCAGTGCAGAATCCGGGTAGACTCCTCATTCTCCGTCTCCACTGAGAACATCTGGCCTTTACCGATATAGTTGTCCACAGTATCCTCCTGCGGGGCTCCGTCCAGACGCACCTCTATCTCCGCCCATCCGGAAGCGGAAAACGCATTGGTGTCGGAAGGGACGGCCCTTACGGCCACCACATAGACGGAGTCAGGAACAAGGTCCTGATAATTTACGACTGTATCCGCCACTGATGTGATCTGACCGGACAAGAGACAGTCATATGAACCGGCCCCGTCCACAGGAGACCACGATAAAGAGAAAGAGGTTGTATCCTGAGCCGCGACTACAGGTGAAGGTGACTGAAGCTGCTGCCTCTGCGGCTGGTCGACAGGACCGTCCTGAGAACAAGCCGCTGCTGCGAGCAGCAAAGTCAGGAGGGATAATACTGAGTTTTTCATCGGCAAGTAGAAATATGTTTCCTACAAATATAGGAAAATATAACAGAAATCACGACAATGTGCCGGCAAATCTGTCAATTCTTTCTCTTGCGTACTCCACTGTTATCTTGAATGTCTTACGTCCGCTGCCCGGCAGCTCATACATCGGATCCATCATAACCGCCTCACATATAGAGCGCAGGCCACGTGCTCCGAGTTTGTATTTCAAGGCCGTGTCCACTATCAGGTCCAGAACTCCGTCCTCTATTGTCAGTTTCACACCGTCCAGCTCAAAAAGATGGACATACTGCTTCACAAGCGCATTCTTAGGCTCGGTAAGAATACGGCGGAGAGCATCACGGTCCAGAGGATCAAGATATGTGACAATGGGCAGACGTCCGACTATCTCCGGTATCAATCCGTATGAACGGAGATCCTGCGGTGCGATGTAGCGCAGCAGATTGTCCATGTCGATATTCCCTTTCTTTTCCCTGGCCCCGTAGCCCACCACACTGGTATTGAGTCTCTGGGCTATTTTCTTTTCGATACCCTCGAATGCACCGCCGCATATGAACAGGATGTTGGTGGTGTTGACCGGTATCATCTTCTGCTCCGGGTGCTTGCGCCCGCCTGCCGGAGGCACGTTCACGATACTGCCCTCCAGAAGCTTGAGCATAGCCTGCTGCACGCCCTCGCCCGACACATCCCTCGTTATGGACGGGTTGTCGCTCTTACGCGCTATCTTGTCTATCTCATCTATGAATACTATTCCGCGCTCAGCCCTGGCCACGTCATAGTCAGCGGCCTGCAGCAGACGGGAAAGGATACTCTCCACATCTTCTCCGACATATCCGGCCTCAGTGAGGACAGTGGCGTCGACTATTGCGAAAGGCACATTGAGCATTCTGGCGATGGTTCTGGCCAGAAGCGTCTTACCTGTACCCGTAGGTCCCACGAGCAGGATATTGGACTTCTCTATCTCCAGTGCCTCCAATGCCGATTTCTCCGCGTCCAGCACCTTCTCCGCTCCGGACTTTTTCCGGGTATCTTCCGCAGACTTGCGGCTGAAAGCCTCGCCTATGCGCTTGTAATGATTGTAGACGGCCACAGCCAGAGATTTCTTGGCGGCGTCCTGACCTATCACATACTGATCCAGAAAAGCCACTATCTGCTTAGGTGTCACACTAAGCGTCTCGCATGCAGTAGCCTTCGGCTTCCCCGCACCCGTCTCCTCCAGTGCCTCGTCTCCGAATATGGAGCGGACATACTCCGCTACCCTTACGGCGCAATCCACGCAGATAGAACTGCCGCCGCCCTGCAGCAGCATCTCCACCTGATCCGAAGTACGGCCGCAGAAAGCGCACCTGTCAGTTTTCTTTCTGTCGCTCATCGTGAAAGGATATTGTCGACCATACCGTATTTCACTGCCTCGGGAGCGGTCATCCAGTAATCCCTGTCTGCGTCCTTGGTTATCTTGGATACCGTCTGGCCCGTATGCTTGGACAATATGTCGTAAAGCTCGCCCTTGAGCTTCTTTATCTCGGCGGCTGCTATCTCTATATCCGAAGCCTGTCCCTCGGCACCGCCCATCGGCTGGTGTATCAGCACCCTGGAATGAGGAAGCACCGAACGCTTGCCCTTTGCTCCCGCAGTCAGGAGCACAGCGGCCATCGAAGCGGCCATGCCGGTACAGATAGTGGCCACGTCAGGGCCTACGAGCTGCATGGTGTCGTAGATTCCCAGACCGGCATATACCATTCCGCCGGGAGAGTTGATATAAATCTGAATATCTGCCGACGAATCCGTAGACTCCAGGAACAGGAGCTGGGCCTGCACGATATTGGCGACATCATTGTCAATACCCACACCGAGGAAGATTATACGGTCCATCATAAGACGCGAGAAGACGTCCATTGATGCGACGTTAAGCTGACGTTCCTCAATGATGGTGGGGTTGATATAACCGGAATACACCTTGGAATACGAGTCCAGTCTGGCCGAACTCATTCCAAGGTGTTTCACTGCATATTTCTCGAACTCAGAAGCCATGGGACTACTGGTTCATCTTGCGGAGCTCAGCTGAGCTGATCTCCTTATTGTCCAATGTAACTGTCCTGCGTACGAAGTCAAGCACCACATTCTCCTGCGCCTTCTCATATACCCTGCGTGACTGTTTCTCGTCTCCGAGCAGATTGGCCACATAGCCCTGGAGATGATCCTCAGGGACGTTGGGCAGGCCGTACATGGCGAACTGGTAACGGGCCAGCTTAAGAGCCTCGGCCTTGACATCGTCCTTGGTCACTTCAAGTTTGTTGTCGGCAAGGATGCGGCCCTCCACTGTCTGCCACTTGAAGTCCTTTATGAACATGGGGAAATCCTTATCGATGTCCTCCTGAGAGAACTTACCATCGTTGACCTGATACAGCCATCTCTTGAGGAAATCCTCAGAGACCTTGACATCGGCCTTGTTCATCAGATACTCACGGGCGTCCAGCATAAAGCGGTAATCGCTCTCCTGCTTGAACTCGTCAGTCATGCGTTCTGTCACGGCCTTGTCGAACTCAGCCTCGTCATGCACTTTGTCGGGTCCGAAAAGAGCATCGTAAAGTTCCTTGCCGGGAACAGCGTCCACATAGTTCTTGACATCCTTTACTGTCAGATGCCATACAGGCTCAGTCGAAGCAAGCTCCTCCTTCTTGATACGGAGCATGGCGGCACGGTCGGCCTCATTGGGGAATGTCCTGACCACATCCACGTCCAGCTCATCGCCGGTCTTCTTTCCTATAAACTGCGCCTTGGCCTCATCCGGGAGCACGGAAGTAGCGATATACGCGCCTTCCACCTTGCGCTCGCCCTGAGTCATGTCGGCTATCACGAAATCACCGTCCTTGACCTCGGAGCAGCTTTCCAGACGGGAGTACTGCTTGTAGAGCATTTTCTTGTACTCCTCCTTCTCCTTGTCGTTGACAGGTACTGTATAATAAGGTATCTTGTCATCGGCAGATACTGTCAGGTCAAACTTGGGAGCCAGAGCGATGTCAAATGTGAAATCGAACTCCTCGCCGCCGTCGAAGTCATTTTTGGAGTCAGTATCCTCAACAGGCAGAGGCTCTCCTATGACAGTCAGCTTATGTTCTTCAATATAATTGTTCAGACTATTGGATATCAGCTCATTGACGGACTCCACCAAAGCCTGGCCGCCATAAAGCCTCTCAATGAGAGTCATAGGAGCCATGCCTTTTCTGAAGCCCTTGATGTCCGCACTGCGGCGGAAACGGTTGAGAGCTTTCTTTCTGCTGTCTGCGTAATCATCTTTTACAAAATGGAATGACAGTCTTATCGTCAGTCCGTCATTTACTAATTCTTTTACTTCCATATCGTTTATTAATTTTTGTCCTAACCGGATAAGTGCGCAAAAGTAAATAAAATCCTTTATTTTACAAAAGAATGAGTTATATTTGGACCCCTAAACACCATAACACAACATTAAACAGTTCTGACATGAGAAAGAAAACCGTAGCAGGCAACTGGAAGATGAACACTCTCATCGACGAAGGCGCAGCCCTGGCTCAAGACATCGTAAACAGCATCAACGAAGTACCGTCCGACGTACAGCTCATACTGGCTCCCCCGTTCACACATCTGGACAGGGTCGGAAGCATAATAAAAGGCACTGCTGCGGCACTGTCTGCCCAGAACTGCGCCGACAAGGACAAAGGAGCCTACACCGGCGAGGTGTCAGCGGCCATGCTGTCATCGGCCGGATGCAGCTATGTGATACTCGGCCACTCCGAGCGCAGGGAATATTATCACGAGACGTCGGAGACCCTCAACGACAAGATAACACTGGCCCTTGCCAATGGTCTGCAACCTATCTTCTGCGTGGGAGAGAAACTTGAGGAGAGAGAGGCGGGCAGGCATTTCGAGGTAGTCGGTTGCCAAATAAAGGACGTACTCTTCAATCTCTCCCCCGAACAGATGGGAAAGGTAGTGGTGGCATACGAGCCTGTATGGGCCATAGGCACAGGCAAAACGGCCACAGCGGAACAGGCGCAGGAAATCCATGCGTTCATCCGCAGCACACTTGCCGGAAAGTTCGGCACACTGGCGGAGGACATCACTATACTTTACGGCGGAAGCTGCAAGCCTTCCAATGCCCGTGAGCTCTTCGCTCAGAAGGACATCGACGGCGGACTCATCGGAGGCGCAGCCCTCAAGGCAGCGGATTTCATAGCCATAGCCAAAAGTTTCTAAGCAGGATGGAATATATAGAAGTCTCCATCGAGATCACTCCGTTCAGGGAGGAATACGCCGAGATAGTCACAGCCGAAATCGAAGACCTGGGGTTTGAGAGCTACCTGACCGAGGAGCCTTATCTGAAAGCATACATCCCCAAGGAACAGTTCAGCGAACCGAGGCTGAGGACAGTGCTCGGCCTCATTCCTGAGACGGATTTCAAGGTGCGGCACACACTGTCCATCATTCCGGAGCAGAACTGGAACGCTCTTTGGGAATCGTCCTTCGAGCCTGTGGTCATCGACGGACGCTGCACCATAAAAGCTTCCTTCCACAAGGGCCTGCCCAGGACCAAATACACTATTGTCATAGATCCCAAAATGGCTTTCGGCACCGGGCATCATCAGACTACATCACTGATTATCAGAAGTATGATGCAGCACGAGAAAGAGATTAAGGGCAAGCAGGTGCTGGACATGGGCTGCGGCACAGGCATTCTGTCCATACTGGCGGCAAAGATGAAGGCCGCCGTACCGGTACATGCCATAGACATCGACCCCGTCGCAGTAAATTCAGCCAGGGAGAACGCCCGCCGCAACCGCACCGGAGACCGCATCACCACCTTGTGCGGTGACGCATCTCTCATACAGGCAGGCAAATACGACCTGATTATCGCCAACATCAACCGCAACATCATCCTCGAGGACATGTCGACCTACTCAAGAGGACTGCGGCCCGGAGGCCGGCTGATTACCAGCGGCTTTTACGTGGAGGACTGCGCCATGACAGAAGCGGAGGCCGCCAGACAGGGCCTGACACGCACCGGTGGAGACAGCTTGGACCGCTGGGCGACCGTCACATTCGTAAAAACATCAAATCCAGACACCCATTAACAATCATACCGAATGAAAAGAACACTTATACTCACCTTAGCCGCCGCAAGTCTCATTTCATGGCAGGCAGCGGCATTCTCCGCCGGTGCGTCTTCCTCTGACAGCACGCCTCTGTGGATGAGATATCCGCAGATTTCCCCCGACGGAAGCAAGATTGCATTCGCCTACCAGGGCGACATATATTATGTTCCCGTCTCCGGAGGAGAAGCCACAAGGCTCACCGCCTCCGAGGATTATGACTCGAAACCAATATGGTCCAACGACAGCCGCACCATCGCATTCGTATCCGACCGTTTCGGAGGCATGGACATATTCACCATGAGCGTGGACGGAGGCAAGGCCACCAGGCTCACGACACATTCCGGCACCGAGACTCCGCTTGCATTTTCTCCTGACGACAAGTACATCTACTTCTCGGCCGCCATCCAGGATCCCGCATCCAGCGTGATGTGGCCCGCACCGTGGCTGACAGAAGTATACCGCGTCAAGGCCGAAGGGGGACGCCCCGAATTAGTGACAGCCGCCACAGCATGCTCCATCAGCTTTGACTCAGACGGAAAGTCATTCATGTACTACAACCGCACCAGCGTGGAGGACATCTGGCGCAAGCACCATACTTCCTCGGCCGCAAGGGACATTTTCTACTACAAGGCCGCTGACGGTACCCATAGACAGATTTCACGCAATCCGGGCGAGGACAGGGACCCCGTATTCACAGGCGACGGACAGATTGCATTTCTGAGCGAGCGGGACGGAGGCTCGTTCAACGTATACAAGGCCACTGTCGTGACATCCGGAGACAGCTCTTACCTCAAGGACGTCACAGCCTTGACTTCTTTCAAGAAGCATCCTGTACGATTTCTCAGCCGGGCCACGGACGGCACGCTGTGCTTCGGATACCAAGGCGAGATCTATACCCTGCCGCAAGGAGGGAAACCCGCCAAAGTCAACATCAGCATAACCAACGACAATATCGACATGCCTGTCATCATCAGACCGGGCAGTGTGAGGGAAGCGGCGTTCTCCGATGACGGCAAGGAGATAATCCTGCAAAGCCGGGGCGAGGTGTTCGCCACTACAGGTGAATACAGCACCACCAAGCAGATAACCCATACGGCAGCAGCCGAGGAAGGAGTAACCGTCTCTCCCGACGGCAAGACCATAGTCTACGCTTCCGAGCGCACAGGCTGCTGGAATCTCTACAAGGCCGCTCTGAAAAACGAAGATGAGCTGCATTTCGCATATGCAACACTTATAGATGAGGAACCGCTGCTCAAGGATGACGGCAACGAGCGTATGTACCCGTCTTTCTCTCCCGACGGCAAGGAGATAGCCTTTATCGAGAACCGCCGTATCCTCAAGGTACTCAATCTCGAATCCGGCAAAGTGCGTCAGATTACAGACGGCTCGCAGCACTACGGTGAGTTCCAGTACGACTGGTCTCCCGACGGCAAATGGTTTGCGCTCACCCTCATCACCAACCGCCGTGACCCGTACAGCGACATAGGCATAGTGTCCGCAGTGGACGGAGGCAGAATACACAATGTCACCAATAGCGGATACATCGACCATTCGCCTCAGTGGGTGATGGACGGCAATGCCATAATCTTCATCTCCAACCGCCTCGGCTTAAGGTCTCACGCCTCCTGGGGAAGCCAGGATGACGTATTCATCGCATTCATGAACCGTGAGACCTACGACAGATTCAACATGAGCGAGGAGGAGTTCGCCCTCTATAAAGAGAAGGAGAAGGCTGCTGAGGAAAAGACCAAGGAGGCTGAGAAAGCGGAGAAGGACAAGAACAAGAAAGGCTCAGACAAAAAGGACTCCGCCGCCAAGACGGAAGGATCCAAGGATATTGAAATCGACTTCGCAGGTATTGAGCACCGCATCATGCGTCTCACCCCCATGTCATCCACCCTTGCTTCAGCGGCGCTCACAGAAGACGGAGAAAGTCTGTACTTCCTGAGTGCCTTCGAGGAGGGATTTGACCTCTGGGAGCTGTCCACCCGCACAGGCTCCGTCTCCCTGATTAAGAAGCTCAACACGTCATATGCCTCCCTGGCGTTTGACAAAGACGGCAAGAACCTGTATATCCTCGGTTACCGTCCTCAGATAATGAACATGGGCAGCAAGCAGGTCAAGCCTGTCAACTTCAACATGACTATGGAGCTGGACCGTGCTGCCGAAAGGGCCTACATGTTCGACCATGTGTTCAGACAGCAGGAAAAGAAATTCTACACGGACACCTATCACGGTGTGAACCTGGAGCAGCTGCGCAAGGACTACAAGCCGTTCCTGAAGCACATCAACAATAACTACGACTTCTCGGAGATGCTGGCCGAGATACTCGGAGAACTTAACGTATCTCACACAGGCTCAGGCTACAGCGGACGCAGTGCCCAGAAAGTCACACCGGAGCTTGGTCTGCTCTTCGACATGGAATATACCGGTGACGGACTCCGCATAGACGAGGTACTGGATCCGGGGCCGTTCTCGGTCAGCGGAACGAAAGTCAAGCCCGGAGTAATTCTCGAAGCCATCGACGGCAGTGAGATTAAAGCCGGTGAGGACTGGTTTCCCCTTATCAACGGCAAGACCGGAGACTATGTGCTCTTCTCTTTCTACGATCCCGCTTCCAAGGAGCGCTGGGACATGACAGCCAAACCCATTTCACGCACAGAGCAGAACGAGATACTGTATCAGAGATGGGTACGCAGCCGTGCCGCCGAAGTCGACAGTCTGTCCGGAGGACGGTTGGGCTATGTACACATCAGGTCTATGGGAGACGACAGCTACCGTGACGTCTATGCAGATATCCTCGGCAAGTACAATCTCCGTGACGGCATAGTCATCGATACCAGATACAACGGCGGAGGACGCCTGCACGAGGATATCGAAATTCTCTTCAGCGGAGAGAAATATCTGGAGCAGGTCATTCAGGGAACGGTCGTATGCGATATGCCGTCCCGCCGCTACAACAAGCACTCAATCATGCTGGTCTGCGAGTCCAATTATTCCAACGCCCACGGCACGCCCTGGGTATACAGATACCGCGGCATTGGCTCGATAGTCGGCATGCCTGTACCCGGCACGATGACATCTGTCAACTGGGAGACCCTGCAGGATCCCACGATGTATTTCGGCATACCGGTCATCGGATACCGTACACGTGACGGACATTATCTGGAAAACTCACAGCTGGAGCCCGACTTCCTCGTCCGCAACAAGGCCGAAGAAGTGATTGACGGCCGTGACGAACAGCTTGAGGTGGCCGTACGCGAGCTCCTGCGGCAGATAGACGCCGACACTGACCGCTGGTAGATATCCCTATTGCTCCCGGCTCACGGTGTCAGCCGCTCCTTAACGGAATGCACGGGCATCGCAAACCGACGCAAAGCATTACGCCACAGTAAATTACAATTTTATAGGATGGATTTCAAAGCCATGCTAGGCCTCGAAATCCATCCTATATTTTTACAACCCACTGAATCACAAACGATTGTCTTTACACTCGATGCCCGTACATTCCGTTAAAACATGCCTGGTCCGCACTCGGTACTGCAAAATGCCGGACAAGCAGTATATTTTTCAGAAAAATGCTATCTTTGCAGTCCGTTACACATGACTGCGGGCGTGTTGTAATTGGTAGCCAAGCCAGACTTAGGATCTGGTGCCGCAAGGCGTGGGGGTTCGAGTCCCCCCGCCCGCACAAATCAAGGCAGATATCCATCGCTATGTGGATGTCTGTTTTTGTTTGTTATTCTGAATTTAGTTTGTATCTTTGCAATATCATTGAAAGATGATTACAGAAATCGAGGCAGGTATCTGTCCCTAAACGGATACCTGCCTTTATTTTTAGCTAAGAAGGTAATGTTACCGAGGGGAAGTAGTCTGTACGAGAAGCCAATTGTTCTTACAACTGTAATCAAATTATCTTTCAATGAAAAAGAGAACACATTGCACATTCGTGATAATCTCCATCAGAGCGGAGATTGTCAGGCTTGTCAGAATCAAAGTGCTTGCACACTTCCGATTCGGCAAGGTTGAGAGGACATGAAGACCGTGCCAGCCGGGTATTAGGGTACTCTGTTGACTTCGGGATTCGTGTCTGAGCCGGAAAGGCACTCTGCCCTATCCCCTCGGTTTTTCACCTCTACTAAAACGGGAAGAGGAGAGGGAGGACGAAGACCATGACGATGCCCATGATAATCTGAAGGGGCAGTCCCACTTTGATATAATCCATGAACGTATACTGACCGGCCGGCATCACGAGAGCATTGGGCGGTGTCGAGAACGGTGAGGCGAAACACATACTGGCCGCCACTGTCACTCCGAAGAGCAGAGGCACCGGACTGACTCCTATCTGAACAGCACTCTGCAGAGCTATGGGAGCCATGAGCACGGCGGTCACCGTATTGCTTATAAACATGGTCATCAGCGAGGTGGTGAAATACACACCGGCCATCACCGCCAACGGGCCATAAGTGCCCAGACTGCCGACCAGCGTGCCGGATATCATCTCCGATACTCCGGTCTTCTCCAATGCCAGCGACATCGGCATCATACCGGCGAAGAGAATTATCGTTTCCCAGTTTATCGTCTTATATGCGGCCTCGACACTACGGAAACATCCCGTAAGAATCATCAGCACCGCTGCGATAAGTACTGCCGTAACCGGCTCCACGGGGATGAAGTCAAAGACCATCATGACTATCATCAGCAGCATTATCAGACCCGCCACCGGAGCCTTATAGTCCAAGGTGACCTTAGCCGCCTGCACCATTGGCTGGCCCAGCACCACCCAGTCCGCGTCCTCATTGCCGAGACGGCCTATGTCCTGCCAGGTTCCCTGCACCAACAGCACGTCTCCGCTGTGCAGTCTCTCGCCGCCAAGCTCGTGCAGTATGTAATCATTGCGCCGGCGTATACCCAGGACATTGAGATTGAACTTATCCCTGAAACCGGCCTCCTTAATCGTACGGCCGACGATATTGGATGTAGGCATAAGCACTATCTCCGCTATGCCTATATCGTAGAAGTCCAACTGATTGCCCGAGCCTGGAGCGGTCTCCGTCGAATGATCGTCCATCATCTCCAGAGAAAAATCAGAAGAGAAGCGGCTCACGGAAGCAGGCTCCCCGGAAAGATACAGCACATCTCCCGGCTGGAACACAGTATCCGATGAGGCCAGTTTCTGAGAAACGGTCTTGAGAAAACGATGCTGACCGCCTTCCCCCCGCCTTATCTCCAGAAGATTGAGTCCGTACCTGTTACGCAGGTCCAAGTCCACGACTGTCTTTCCCGACGCCCCTGAACCCTGAGGTACTCTGAGACGGAAAAGATTGTGCGACAGACCGTATTCCTTTACCAGCTGGCTGAGAGATTTTCCGGATGCGGAACTGTCGTCCTTACGTCCTTTTCCTGAGAGAAATATCTTGGTAAGCGGCAGCAGCACCAGCACTCCTACCAGCACACAAACAATAC
>DXAW01000058.1 GCA_019116865.1 Candidatus Coprenecus stercoravium
ATTATGTGGAGATACGGCCTGACTATTCCGACCTTATAGACAAGATGGAGTACTATGCCTCTCATCCGGCTGAGGCCGAGGAGATAAACCGGCACGCGCAGGAGTATATCGCCCAGTTTGCGGACCCACGCAGAGAGCGTTTGATAGCATTGATGGTCATGGAAAAGTATTTCCGTCTCGGAGGTTCGCTTAGTTAGAAAACTTTTTATACTTTTGCAGCATTTTCATAACTACTTAAAACTGAATTATGGCATTTACTAACAATGTGATGATTGTGCGCCACAAACTGCTGGCGATGATGGTTAATAAATGGAAAGAGGACAGGCTCTGCCAGGATATAGACAGGCTTCCCATCCAGCTCAGTCCCAGGAACTCCGAGGTGCTCGGCAGATGCTGTATCCATAAGGAAAGAGCTGTCTGGAAGTACAAGATGTTCCCGCTTCTGGGTTACGACATGAGTGATGAGAAAGACGAGCTCACTCCGCTCTCCGACTACGCACGGAAGGCTATCAACGGAGAGAGGGAGCAGAAGGACAATATTATGTGCGTCATCGACGAGGCCTGCTCCTCCTGTGTGAAGACCAATTATGAGATTACCAATCTCTGCCGCGGATGTGTGGCCCGGAACTGCTCGATGAACTGTCCCAAGGGCGCCATATCTCACGACAAGAAGCGTCATGGTCAGGCTGTGATAGACCACGATCTCTGCATCAACTGCGGTAAGTGCTATCAGAGCTGTCCTTACCACGCTATCGTGTATGTGCCCGTGCCCTGCGAGGAGGCCTGCCCCGTGAAGGCTATATCCAAGGACCAGTACGGAGTGGAGCATATCGATGAGAGCAAGTGTATATACTGCGGTAAATGCTTGAACGCCTGTCCTTTCGGAGCTATCTTCGAAATTTCGCAGGTATTCGATGTCCTCAATAATATCTGGGACGGAAAGCCCGTAGTGGCGATGGTGGCCCCCTCAATCCTGGGTCAGTTCAATACCACCAAGGAGAAGCTCTACGGAGCAATCAAGGCCATAGGTTTCTCGGCAGTAGTGGAAGTGGCTGAGGGTGCAATGATGACAGTATCAAATGAGGCGGTCGAACTCAAGGAGAAGCTCGGAGAGGGTCAGCCCTTCATGACCACAAGCTGCTGCCCGTCATATATACAGCTGGTAAGAAAGCATATTCCCGAGATGGCTCCCTTTGTGTCGGCATCCGGCTCTCCTATGTACTATACAGCTCAGATTGTCAAGGAGAAATATCCTGACGCAAAGCAGGTGTTCATCGGCCCCTGCATCGCCAAGCGTAAGGAAGCCAAGGAGAATCCCAATGTGGATTATGTGATGACTTTTGAGGAACTTGGAAGCGTGCTGTCCGGTTACGAGATAGATTTCGATAAGGTAGAGCCTTACAAGGTTGAGTATCTTTCCGTGAAGGAGGCTCATGCTTTCGGACAGAGCGGCGGAGTGGCCGGAGCCGTGCAGGCATTTCTCGGAGAGAATGTCAATTTCCTTAAGGTTGCCGGAATGGACAAGAAGAACATCGCTCTGCTCAAGACCTATGCCAAGACAAAGAAGGCACCGGCGCAGTTCCTTGAGATGATGGTCTGCCCCGACGGATGTATATCCGGACCCTGCACCTACAATGACGCAGTGACCGGTAAGAAGCAGTACAATACGGAGCTGAATACCATCGACGACACCTACGCTTCCCGCCGTGCTGCGGACAAGGCCGAATAATAGGTACGTAAAGTATACGAGTATCAGGCCGCTCTGGAATATCCAGGGCGGCTTTTCTTTTGATGTTGTTCAGATTTTGTCAGGACGGGAGGGTATGACGGATGACCAGAAGCGGCGGGTCTTGCGTTTGGTCCAGCCGTGGCATCCGAACGGAAGGCGGTAGTCGGTGTAGCGTATGCAGAGGTCCGGCTTGGTGTCGAAGCTGAAGCGCAGTGCCTCGCGCCATTCCGGGTACTTGAATCCTATTCCGTGGCGGTTGACTTCTACGCCGAAGAATACATCTTCGTTGAATGTGTGATGATGCCTGGCTTCCAGAAATTGGCGGACAGTGTCCTCCAGCTCGGTTACAGCCCGGAGGTGAGAGGCCGTCTTGCGCAGGGACAGTCCTCCGTTGCCTACTTTGAAGCGGGTAATCTGTCCGTTGGGCCTGCCTGTGGCTTCGCAGTATCTTTTCTTAATCCAGGATGTCAGGCGGAACAGAGGGAAACGGTACATCGGACGCATGAGCCAGGGTGCTCCTATGTAGTCGTAGCCAAGTGAGCACCAGTAGGACAGTTCGTCGCGGAATACGTATGCATCGAGCTGGTATATGAGGATGTATTCGGAGTCGGAGAAGCGGCTGTAGAATTCGGGAGAGAGCATGAGCCTGTTGTATCCGGCGATGCCTTTGAAATATCCGTCATCAAAATTCTCCGTCTCCATGCCGGGATACAGGCTGTGTATTTTGCTTAAATCAAGTGACTCAGGCTTGATAATGACTGTGCGGTAATGTCCGAGCACACGGCGCAGTCTGTCAAGAGACACTTGCTCGGAGGCGGACATATGCTCCTTGTATATGGGAACGACAATGGTGACGGGGTATGTGTAGCTCATACTGCAAATGTAGGAAATAAAATGAAAAAGTTCCGACGGATCCGCTCCATCGGAACTTTATGGTGTAAGCCTTAGAGTGATTACTCTGCGGCGGGTGTCTCGGCTGCGGGAGCCTCTGCCTCAGCGGCCTCTGTACCGTCACCTACCACCTCTACCTTGAAGTCAGCCTTGATGTCCTTGTAGAACTTGGCGCTGGCGTCGAAGATACCGGCTTCCTTGATAGTGTCCATACCGGCGATAGTGATGTTGCGGCGGTCAACCTCCACTCCGAGAGCAGCGATGGCCTCGGCAATCTGGATGTTGTTCACAGAACCGAAAATCTTGCCCTTTGAGCTGATCTTGGCGACAACCTTAACGGTGATGCCTGCGATCTTGGCAGCGAGTGCGCTGGCCTCCTCACGGATTTTGGCCTCCTTGTGGGCTCTCTGGCGGATGTTCTCTGCGAGTACCTTCTTTGCGGACTCAGTTGCGAGAATAGCCATGCCCTGAGGGATAAGGTAGTTGACAGCGTAGCCGTTCTTTACCTTTACGATATCGTCTTTATGCCCGAGATTGGCGACGTCCTGTTTCAGAATGATTTCCATACACTGTCCTCCTTATTTCAATAAGTCTGTTACGTAAGGGAGCAGGGCGAGATGCCTTGCACGTTTAACTGCCTGGGCCACTTTGCGCTGGAACTTCAGGGAAGTACCGGTCAGACGGCGGGGAAGAATCTTTCCCTGCTCGTTGAGGAACCTCTTGAGGAACTCAGCGTCCTTGTAGTCCACATATTTGATGTGCGCTTTCTTGAAGCGGCAGTATTTTTTCTTCTTTACCTCTACTGTAGGAGGGTTGAGAAATCTGATTTCGTTATTTGCGGCCATGGCTTATTCCTCCTTTGTTGTATTAGCGGTTGTAGATTCTTTTTTGTTGGAACGTCTGCGCTCAGAGTAAGCGATAGAGTCCTTGTCCATTGCGAAAGTCAGGAAACGGATGATGCGCTCGTCGCGGCGGTACTGTGTCTCAAGTTTCTCAATGAACTGTGAGTCGGCCTTGAACTCGAACAGGTGGTAGAACCCTGTGGTCTTCTTCTGGATGGGGTAGGCCAGTTTCCTCAGGCCCCAGTCCTCGTCGTTCACAATCTCGCCACCCTCGGAGGTGATGAAATCGCGATACTTTTCTACCGCTTCCTTTATCTGTTCCTCAGATAAAACGGGAGTTGCAATGAAAACGGTTTCGTACTGTTTTAACATCTTGATTATTATTAAATTATTAATTAAAAAGCCCTTTCCGCATCTTGGGAAAGGGCTGCAAATATACGTAGAAGCCGAGAGAAATGCAAATTAAACTTGTTTGAGTTGCATTAAATGTCTCTACTTCACGGGAATGTTCTTGAGCACTTCCTTGATGAAGTTCCAGAACTTCTCCACGGTAGGGATCAGCAGTCTTTCGTCGGGAGAGTGGGGAGACATCAGGGTAGGACCGCAGGATATCATATCCCAGTGAGGGTAGTTGGTGGATAGTATACCGCACTCAAGTCCGGCGTGGATGGCCTTCACCTCAGGCTCCTTTCCGAAGAGCTTGTGGTAGGTCTGCTTCATGGTCTTGAGGATGTCGGAATCCATATTGGGCTGCCATCCTGAATATCCGCCTGAGAACCTGACTTTGGCTCCGCCCAGCTCAAGGGCGCTCTGGATGGCGTCGCGCAGGGCGTATTTGGCCGAATCGCTGGAGCCTCTCATGAGGGTCTTGACGTTGATTTTCCTGCCTTCTGACTTGACAATGGCCAGGTTGTTGGAGGTCTCTACGAGACCGGGGATGGCAAGGCTCATGCGGTCCACATTGCAGGGGCATGCCAGCAGGGCC
>DXAW01000059.1 GCA_019116865.1 Candidatus Coprenecus stercoravium
CGGCCTGTCTTGGCCGTTCCGCCTGCGGAGTCTCCCTCGACAAGGAACAGCTCGCATTTCTCCGGATCCCTGTTGGAGCAGTCGGCCAGCTTGCCCGGCAGTCCGGCTCCGGACATCACGGTCTTGCGCTGCACCAGTTCCCGGGCCTTGCGGGCCGCATGACGGGCCTGAGCAGCCAGTATCACCTTGTCGATGATATTCTTGGCATCCTTCGGGTTCTCTTCGAGATATGTCTCCAGAGCCGATTTGGTGGCCTGAGACACGGCGGCGTCCACCTCGCTGTTTCCGAGCTTTGTCTTAGTCTGTCCCTCGAACTGAGGCTCGGCTACTTTAACAGAGATGACAGCCGTAAGACCCTCTCGGAAATCCGATGCGTCAAGATCGAACTTGAGCTTGGAGAGGAAACCGTTTTTCTCGGCATAAGCTTTAAGCGTGGATGTCAGACCACGGCGGAAGCCGGTAAGGTGCGTACCTCCCTCTATTGTATTGATATTATTGACATACGAATGGATATTCTCGGAAAATCCGGTATTGTACTGCATGGCTATCTCGATGGGGATGCCCGTCCTGTCAGTCTCAAGCGATATGGGCTTTTCAGTAAGTTTTTCACGGGTTCCGTCAAGATACTGCACAAACTCCACCAGGCCATGCTCTGAATAGAACTCCTGACGCGAAGGCTCGTGCTCCGCCTCATCCATCGTCTCGACACCTTCCTCCGCAAGCGGTGTCCTCTCATCCACCAGTGAGAGATGTATTCCCTTATTCAGATAAGCCAGTTCCCGGAGCCTGGTCGCCAGCACAGAGGCGTCATAGACAGTGGTCATCTTGAATATATCGCTGTCCGGTCTGAATGTTATTATCGTACCGGTATCGCTGCATTCTCCCACCACCTTCACAGGATACTGGGGCACGCCACGGCTGTACTCCTGCACAAACACCTTACCTTCACGATGCACCTCTGCCTTCAGATATGAGGACAATGCATTGACGCATGAGACACCTACACCGTGAAGACCTCCGGAGACCTTGTAACTGTCCTTGCTGAATTTTCCTCCGGCATGAAGGACTGTAAGCACCACCTCCAGGGCAGAACGTCCCTCTTTCTCGTGCATACCGGTAGGGATTCCACGCCCGTCATCCTTGACACGGATGGAGTTGTCCGGCAATATGGTAACTTCAATATTTCTACAGAAACCGGCAAGAGCCTCGTCGATAGAGTTGTCCACCACCTCATACACCAGATGATGCAGACCCCTCGGTCCTATGTCTCCGATATACATCGATGGACGCTTACGGACTGCCTCCAGTCCCTCCAGCACTTGAATACTGTCCGCAGAATATTCTCTTTCCGCTTCAATCATTTCTTTATCAGTCATCGTGGTTCTTATTTAAAACGAACAAAGATAATAAAAATTCCTATAACTTGAAACACAAGCCCGCACCGATATTGATTCCAGGTTCAAGATAATTCAGGAAATATTGTATCTTACTATTTGCCAGATTATTGCCCTCTACAAACACTTGCATGCGCATATTTACGGCATAGGAAATCCTGACGCCCACGTCCACAAATGACGGGACCTTGTAAGACATACTGCGCCCTGACTCGTCCGTTCCCATTCCCGTCACCGACGTGCGGTATGTACAATCGGCCCTTATAAACAGCCTCTGACGCAGGTTGTACTCCAGTACGGCCTTCAAATCAAACGGAGGCATCATAAGAGCCGCGTCCTGATTGGAAAAGTACCTGTAACCGGCTTCCACCACGGCGAAAAAGTCCCTGGACTTCCACCTGACGGCCGCATCGACTCCGACAGTGTGGCTGTTGCCGCCGTAGACTTTCTGCATATACCGGTCAGCCCCGAACGACAGCATGTTGTTGACCATGGAATAATCCACTTTCAGGCTGTATGAGAAACGATCCCTCACCTGTCCTTTCAAACCAAGTCCTACAGAAACCGGCGTGGAAGTGAGATACACCCCCTGTTCCGGACTCAGCCAGGGGTTGATGGACAGAAGGTCGTAACGGGCATATAATTTATTATCTCCGGACACATTAAGTCCCAGCCACAGACTATTGGCGACAGCCTCATACCCTACCGCCGCATCCGGATACACTATCGTCCTTTCCCCACCGACCGACACCCCGTTTCCATAGACCGAGGAAAGCACCAGACCGGCCTTGACTCTCCACCGGCCCTTAGCCCACTTGTACATCGGCGAGACTTTCCAAAGTCCGAAATTGGAGAAAGTACCGTCCAGGCGCAGATACACACTGTGCTCATCCTTAACGGCCGCTCCGAGAGAAAGCCCGGCGTCGGCAAGGTGCTCGGAGACGCTGTTGAAGGCGCTCAGATACCTGTACCTTAAGTCAAAATCGTAATAGAACGAACTCGGATCCGCATTAGTGGAACGCACATTCAGCACCGCATCAGCCTGCTCAAACCTGCTTGAACCGGACTCATTGTTATAGGCGTACATACCGGCCGAATAACCGGCGCTCAACCGCGCCTCTCCTTTTTTCCACCGGTACCCCATGTCCGCACCTGCGGAGTTTGTCATCCTGTTCCCCTGTATTTTCCGGTACGAGGTCTGATAGTTGCCCGAATATACCGGCATAGGAGTTTTGCCCCAATACGAGTCGTGATTGAAACGCACGCCTAAAGTAAACCGCTTACCGAACCTGGGCGACACATACAAATCCGCAGACGGAGTCCATGGATAAGCTGCCGCCACACGGGCGTACAGCCACGGATAGACTGTCCTTCCGGCGACCGACGGCCCTACTGTCTGTATCGGAGAAAACTCATACAGATCCTTATACGGACTGTAAAACGTCGTATAATCAAAATTCAGTTTGAAATTGAGCAACGAATCGTCCACCGGCGCATCAATATGCGACTTCACGGTCCCGGCTATCTCTCCCTCATAATCACGCTCGACTTTCACGGTAGAGTTAATGCCATCCTGCGCCAGGACAGATATTGAGAAAAATACGGACGGCAACAATGCCGCGGTTATTTTTATGAGTCTTTTCATTTCCCGGCAAGTTTATCAAGTCTTTCTATTCTCATTTTCACCTGCTCCAGAACGTCGTCCTTGGCATTCTGAGGCTCATATCCGTCTATTATGCTCTGGAACGTAGCCCTGGCCTGCTCCCAGTCCTCCCTCTCGGCAAAAGAGTCGCCTAGAACTATGAACGCCTTGGCCAGCCAATAGGACTGGTTTGTCCCCGATTCAGCAAACGCATACACCAGATTCTCCGTCTCCTCGAACTGTCCGGCATCATAAGTATCCTGAATCAGAAGAAACGCAGCCTCCGCTCCAAAAGGAGAGAAAGTGTCACCGGAAAGCTCCTTGAGTATGGGCAGAGCCGCCTCCCTGCGTCCCAGTGACAGACAGGATTTCGCCCTGACGTACTGTGCCTCTGTCCTGTCCTCCTCGGAAAGTGTGCCGGTATCCAGCAGTTTTTCAGCAGCTTCCAGGGCTGAGTTATACTTCTCGTCCATAAAATAGGACTTCATCATTCCTCTTACGGCCTGGAATCTGTTGTTGTCCAGCCTGGCTATCCGGCTCAAAGCCTCATATGCGGAAGCAGCTTTCCCATAGTCTTCCAAGTCATAGCATATACCGGCGAATTTCAGTGTGGACAGCTCCACAAAAGAGCCGTCACCCTTGTCCATAACTTCCTCATATGCCTTGGCTGCCTCTTCCTTACGTCCCATGGAAGAAAGCGATTCTGCAAGATAGAAATACGCAAGAGGCGTCTTCTGGCCGTCGGGATACTGCTGCACAAATGCCTTCAGCGTATTCTCGGCAGCCTGATAATCACCGGACAGATATACCTGCTCAGCAGCATTGAATATCATCTGCTCCTTCTCGTCCGAGGTCTTGACAGCAGACAGTCCGGCCCTGTCCAGATATGCGAAATATTCCTCCGGCTTATTCAGCACCGTATATATGCTCTCTATCACCGCCAGCGCATTCTCGGTATCCTCCGACAACGGCATATCCTCCACTATCCGGGCCAGATATGACAGAGCCTCGTCATAGTCCCCGGCATTTGAATGAATCATACCTATTTCGAGCAGACACTTTCCGGTATATCGCGGATCCGCCACATCATTGAGCAG
Source organism: Candidatus Coprenecus stercoravium (assembly GCA_019116865.1). Taxonomy (GTDB): domain Bacteria; phylum Bacteroidota; class Bacteroidia; order Bacteroidales; family UBA932; genus Coprenecus; species Coprenecus stercoravium. Next base: position 4,134 of record DXAW01000059.1, read on the forward strand.
ATACTTGAAACACCTCTCTGCCTTGTCCGCCTGCCCGGCCTGCACATATGTCCGGCCCAGCTCGTATACCGCCTTAGAATACACCTGCGTCTGTTCCTTGCGCTCCACGATACCCTCCAGCATGTCTATTTTCTTTTCAGTATCGGGAACAAGACCATATGAGACAGCGCTTTGATAAGCAGCATACGCCACTGCCTCAGGCTGGTAATTGACTATCGACACCTCTTCGTACACTGATGCCGCCTCCGCATAGTTCCTCTGCATGAAAAGCGCATCCCCTACCCTTAGCCTGGCCTCTATTATCAGATCCATATCCTGGCTGTGCTGTTCCAGGAACTTATAAAACCACTCTGCGGCGGAAGCATAGTCTCCTTTGGAGAAATAACAGTAGCCTAGACCGAAAGGCACCAAAGGGGACTCCTTGAACGACTGGAACTGAGCATTCTGACTCAACGAACTGTATATATCAATGGCTTCATCATACCGGCCCGAACGGTAGCAAGCCTCAGCCAGCCAGAACCGGGTAAGAAGCGCAAGAGCAGGATTGTAGGCCGAATGCCGCAATGCTATCCTGAAATCCGTGCAGGCTCCTTCGTACGAGCCCCTTTCAAACAGTTCCAGTCCTCTGAGAAACGCCGCCTTCTGGAGGTTCATATCCATCTGCGGCGTGAGCCTGCGGATATTGTTAAGAGCATTTATAGCGGCCTTGTACCTCTTGGAGAGAAGGCAGGAGGCGGCTATGTACGAATATATCTCGTCAGACCTGTCAGTCTTAGGCCACAGACTGAGGTAACTCTGAAAAGCAGAAATATCTGAGTTCACATCGAATGCCAGTTTGGCATAATTGAAATACGACTCTTCCCGTATGCTCTCATCGAAATCAAGTTCCGACGCAGCCTTGTAATATTTGAGCGCCTCGTGCTTGTTTTTCAACTTCAGGTAAGAATTCGCCATATGCATTGCCGCACTCTGGGTAAGCGAGTCTTCCGGCCCGACCACCTTCGAGAAAGCTTCCACGGCAGTATAATATGAGCCCAGCGAATAGGATATGATTCCAAGATAATAATTGTCCTTGCGTGTAATGTCCGTACCGGATGTGGAATAATTGTCGAACCACTTTCTGGCCTCCTCCGGTCTGTCCGTCTTGTAATACGCCTGCGACACTATTCTGGCCACTTTAGGCTTCATGTCGTCACCCACCTCGGCCGAAACTTCCTCTCCGTGAGCGATCACATATCCGTAGTCCTCCAGCATAAGTTTCGATTCCAGAATATAATATGAGCACAATACCCCGAAATGGTCATCATGCCGTATAGACGACAGAAGCTCGACCGCCCTGTCGAAATCCTTGTCCATATAAGCTATGTAGCCGGAGTAATACACGGACGGCACCGTGTATTTGGTGTGCCTGCCCTTCAATATCATGCCGAATCCGTTAGCTGCCTCGCCGAGATGTCCCACTCTGAACTGGCAGAAAGACCTGTTGAAAAGATACTGTTCCTTGTCTGTTCGGGAAAGGAGCGCATAATCCACTGTCTCCAGCACCTCAAGAGCCTTGTCGTACTCCTGTCCGTCAAACAGACTTGAGGCATAAAGCAGCCTTACCCTCATATACTCGGGTGCGAAACGGTAATCAGCGGTATATTCCCGCATCAATGCCTCAAGATTGGGGCTGCCAAGCCTTATGCCGCATATCAGGCCGTAGGACGCCAGTTCGGATTTCTCGGCTTCGGACAGCACGCACTCCGACATTACCCGATCTATTTCGTCCCTGGCAGCGACATACATATCATTGTCCAACAGCTCCCTGACACGTTCCAGACGCCGTTCGGTCCGCCGTTCGTTTCTGAAACCGCTTTCCGCCATACCGGCACTGACAAACGTCACTGTCAGTAAGAGAACCGTCAAAAATCTTTTCAAGACCATTTTAACCTATTTGGGGCAAATGTAACAATTATTTGATTATTTTTGTATGATAAATTCATCTCTTATGGAAGAAAATAAAGACCGCCCCATCATATATTTCGAGCACGCCGATATCTACAACAGCGGCAATCTCGTCATATCCGATCTTAATATGAGTGTACGCAAGGGCGAGTTCGTATATATCGTAGGTAAAGTCGGCAGCGGAAAGACCACAGTGATACGTTCCATGATTGGCGACGCGGATATCAAAAGCGGCACGGCGCTAGTCGGCGAGTTCAATCTGCGCAAACTGAAAAAAAGGCAGATTCCATACTTGAGGAGGAAGCTCGGGGTCATATTCCAGGACTTCCAGCTCCTGATGGACCGCAGTGCCTACGACAATCTGGCTTTCGTCCTGCGCGCCACGGGAGTGAAAGACAAAAAAGCAGTAAGGAACCGCATTAACACCGTTCTGGAAGCAGTCGGCATGGAGACCAAGTCCCACAAAATGCCTCACCAGCTGTCAGGTGGAGAGCAGCAGCGCATCGCCATAGCCAGAGCCTTGCTCAACAACCCGGAGATAATCCTGGCTGACGAGCCGACGGGCAATCTGGACGGAGATACGACGGAGGAAATCATGAACCTGTTGATGAGGATACACAGCAGAGAAAACGGTCCGGCCATAATCATGGTGACACACAACAAAAGTCTGTTCCAGAAATATCCGGCCCGGACTTTCATATGCGAGAAGCTGTCATGCACTGAGGCACCCGAAGAGTCGGACATACAGCTTGACCTTTCCGAATTCATTTAACACACGACAGCATGACACTTAATCAAAGGTACAATGCCATACTCGAATGGTTTGCCGCAAACCGTCCGGCTGTCCGGTCAGAGCTGAACTTCAATAACGGATACGAGCTGATAGTATCCGTCATTCTCTCGGCCCAGTGTACCGACAAGAGAGTCAATATGGTGACCCCCGCCCTCTTTGAGCGTTTCCCGGCTCCGGAAAGTCTGGCCCAGGCCACGTTCGACGAAGTGCTGGGACTTATCAAATCCGTCTCATATCCCAACAGCAAGGCAAAGCATCTGATAGAGATGGCTCAAAAGCTGGTAAGCGACTTCCATTCCACCATACCGTCCGACATCGACGCACTCATGAGTCTGCCCGGAGTCGGCCGCAAGACCGCCAACGTAGTGGCCTCTGTTCTATACAACAAGCCGGTGATAGCGGTCGACACGCATGTTCTCAGAGTATCGAACCGGCTGGGGCTGTCCGACGGCAGGACCCCGGAGAAAGTAGAGGCCGATCTGGAACGGCATATACCCGTAGAGCTGAGGGCGATATCACATCACTGGCTCATCCTTCACGGACGGTACACCTGTACGGCCCGTGCCCCAAAATGCGGAGAATGTCCGCTTAAGCAATGGTGCAGGACACATTCAGCACAATCAAAGAAAAGCGAATGACCTCATGGAATGAAATATTGTCCGATTACAAATCGTATCTTACCATAGAACGGGCTGTATCACGCAATACCGTAGCGGCATACATAAACGATGTCTCAAAATTAAAAGAGACTTACAAAGACTCCGACCCCACCGCTCTTTCCCCCGACGATCTATCCGCCTTCCTGTCAGCGGAAGCGGAAAACGGCATATCAAAGCGAAGCCAGTCCAGGCTGGTCAGTGCCCTCAGAAGTTTCTTCGGATTCATGGAGACAGAGGGCCGTATCAAGGACAATCCCACAGATTCTCTGGACTCCCCTAAAATATCCCTGCACATACCCACGGTCCTGTCCGTCGAGGAGATTGAGCGGATTATGTCATCTGTCGACTTATCCGTACCCGAAGGACACCGCAACAGAGCCATTCTGGAAGTACTTTACTCATGCGGAGTAAGAGTAAGCGAGCTGATATCGCTCCGCATATCAGACCTTTTTTTCGAGAATTCTTTTGTCCGCGTCATCGGCAAGGGCGACAAGCAGCGGCTGGTACCCATAGGAGAGCCGGCCATGAATGCGGTAAGGCTGTACCTGTCTCAGACAAGACGGACTTATAAGTCAAAAAAAGCCGAGGACATCCTGTTTCTCAACCGCAGGGGCGGACAGATGACCCGCCAGATGGTGTTCCTGATTATCAAGCGCCAGTGCGAAATAGCAGGCATTACAAAAGACGTCTCACCCCACACTTTCCGCCACTCCTTCGCCACTCACCTGGTGGAAAACGGAGCCGACCTGAGATCCGTCCAGCAGATGCTCGGTCATGAAA
>DXAW01000060.1 GCA_019116865.1 Candidatus Coprenecus stercoravium
ATCGATGCCAACGGTATCCTGAACGTTTCTGCCAAAGACAAGGCTACAGGCAAAGAGCAGAAGATCCGTATCGAGGCTTCATCCGGACTCAGCGAGGATGAAATCAAGAGGATGCGTGACGAGGCCAAGGCCAACGAGGCAGCCGACAAGGCCGAGCGTGAGAGGATCGATAAGATCAACGGTGCCGATGCCCTTATCTTCCAGAGCGAGAAGAACCTCAAGGAGTACGGCGACAAGATACCCGCTGACAAGAAGGGTGCCATCGAGAATGCTCTCGGTCAGCTCAAGGAAGCTCACAAGTCGCAGAACATCTCCGACATCGACCGTGCTACCGAGGCCCTGAACAACGCATGGCACGCAGCATCCGAGGATATGGCCCGCGCTGCTCAGGCAGGCCCTTCAGCCGGTGCAGGCAGTCAGGCCGGCAGCCAGACAAGCGGCGGCTCATCCTCCGACAGCAGTTCCAACTCCGGTGACGACAATGTCAAGGACGTGGATTACGAGGAGGTCAAATAGCATACCTTACTTATAATTTATTGATTAGTGTTGAAAACGGCCGTTCCGGTTTTACCGGAGCGGCTTTTTTATTTCCGTAAAATTGTCAGGAAAAACGTTGGTTATAAAATAATGCGCATGCAAAAATAAAAAAAATCATAAAAAGCCTGAGCGTATATCTGCCGGGATGCCTAAATAATCCAACGAATAAAAGTAATGATGAATAAAAACGAATCATTATTCACCATACTGAATATCCGTAAAGGGACAAGGTTGGAAAGAAGGGATATCCGCCAGTCCGTGCTGGTGTTCTTTATTTCCGGACGGATATCCGTCGTGGGCAATAATTTGATAAAAACATTGATTGACGCTGACAGAATCCTGCTGCTGCCCAAGTATGCCGCAGCATACGGAGAGGCTGTCACGGATTGTGTCTTTGTGACATGCGTGCTGCCGGATGAAATAAGTGAAGAGGGAAAGGTTATCAAGAGTTCCCTTTCCGGCCCTTTACCGGATGATTTTGTATATGAGTTCAATACGCTGCCGATGGTTCCTGCCGTCAGAAAGAGCTTGAATCTGTTGTGTGAGATGCTGGGATATAAGGCACTTTCATACGAATATCAGAGAATAAAACTGCGCGAGATAATCATGTGTATGAAGGAATTGTATGCGCCGAAGGATCTTGCCGCATTCTTCTATCCGTTGTGCAGCGGAGATAATGCTGACTTCAGGGACTTTGTGATAAATAATTACAGAAGTTTCAATGATGTTGCGTCTTTTGCCGGATATGCGAATATGAGTGTAAGTACTTTCTCCCGCAATTTTAAAAAGGCTTTCGGAGTGACGGCTTATCGCTGGCTTAATGACAGAAGGTCGGAAATGATATATAAGGATATAGTTTATACGGATATTCCGTTCGGAGAGATAGCCGAGAAATATGATTTCTCAACACCGTCATACCTTATATATTATTGTAAGAGGCAATTCGGGGATATTCCGTCAAATCTACGGAAATTAAAGCATCTTGCCAAGGCCGATTGACGGGTTTTCGTAAATTTCTGAACGGATATCATTATCTCTGACACGGACAAAGCAATACTTTTGCCGCCGCAAAAAGCGATAGGATATTGTAATGTGCAGGGTGTATAAGATAATTGTAGCCGTTGTGCTTGCGCTGATATGCAACGTCTGTCATTCTCAGAATGTGGCTCTTAAAACCAATCTGCTATATTGGGCGGCACTGACCCCTAACCTCTCTCTGGAGGTGGCTATGGCCGACAGGTGGACTTTGGATTTGTCAGGAGCGTATAATCCGTGGACGTTCAATGATGATAGGAAAATGCGCTTCTGGCTTGCCCAGCCGGAGGTCCGCTACTGGCTTTGCGAGAAATACGAGGGACATTTCTTCGGCCTGCATCTGCATGGCGCACAGTTTTTCGGAGGGTTTTCGGATAAGAGGTATGACGGTTATCTGGCCGGCGCAGGTATTGCGTACGGTTATGACTGGATACTTTCTCCTCATTGGAATCTGGAACTGGAGCTGGGTGTCGGCTATGCCCGTCTGTGGTATAAGGAGAGTGACAGGATACCGTGTCTCAAGTGCTTCGAGAATAAGAACGGTGACTATATCGGTCCTACCAAACTGGCGGTAACGCTTGTCTATATTTTTTAAAATCCGTTCAGATGAGATCAGCTTTAATAAATATTGCATTGTTCATTGCTGCCGCATTGTCTGTGTCAGGCTGTTCGGCTTCCAGGCATTCAGCGCAGAAGACCTTGTCTTTCTCTCCGGCTCCGTGTGTGGTGGTGCCCGGACTGTCGGATACGGTCATTGTCGATATGGATATAAATGTTCCTTCCCGCTATGTGTCCAAACGCAGCCGCGCAGTATTTGTGCCGGTGATACTAAAGGATACCGTAGTGCTGGCCGGTATGTCTCCCGTAGCGGTTGACGCTCCGATATATTCCGAGAAACTGGAGCGTAAGCGGAAACTGGAAAACTATGAGGACCCTTATACAGGGGCGGTGAGAAAACTCAGACGGATGCGCGATACTCTGCTTATAAATTATGCGGATACGGTATCTGTTCCTGTGGACAGTATGGACCAGACCCGTTTTAAACTGCTGGTTACTTCTGACGGCTGCGGTGTCTGCGGAGCGTTGGACACGGTGGATTTCGGTGGTATCTCGGATCCTCTCGCTCTTCTTGATTTTGAATTGAAGGTAAAGGAGATAGAACCCAAGTTTGTGGTAAAGACCAAGATAAGGGAAGGAAGGGGAGAAGCTGACCTGATGTTCGGCATCAACAGCTCTGAAATAGATATGGAACGTGGAAATAACCGTAGCGAGATGCTCGGTATGCTCAATGCGGTCCAGAATATATTGTCTGATTCATTGACTACCGTATCATCGGTGTCCATTATAGGCTCGGCTTCGGCGGACGGACCTCTTTCCCTCAATGCAAGACTGGCGGAGTCCAGGGCCAATTCGGCAAAGAACTGGCTGCTGTCCAATCTTGACGGTCTTACGCGTGAGCAGAGGAGGCTTTTCTCGACCGGATTCAAGCCGGAGGGATGGGGCCCTGTCCTGGCTGCCATGATTCTTGCTTCTGATGCGGATACGTCTTCTGTTCAGGATATTCTGAGAGACTATGCCGGTGAGAACGATGATGTTCAGGAGCGTTACATCAGGGCGCTGCCTATATGGAATAAGATAAAGGAGCATTACTTGTCCAGTACGAGGAAGGTGGAGTTTGTCTACAACTATTCGGTAAGAAGTTTTACCACGGATGAGGAGATGCTTGAAATGTATGCCACAAGACCGGATGCGTTTAACGAGGAGGAGATGCTTAGGGTGTCTCAGCTCCAGCCGGACTCTTCGGAAAAGGAGAGAGTGTACCGGAATGTTCTGGCATATTTCCCGGATTCATATACCGCTGCCAACAATCTGGCGTTGATGCTGTTCTCAAGAGGAGACACTTTGGCGGCGTCAGAGGTGATGGCCGGAATTAACGATACGGTGCCTGTCGCTATGAACACCAAGGCTGCGATGATGGCGTATGAGGATGACTTTGCGGAAGCCGATTCATTGCTGAGTCTGTATCAGGAGTTGCCGGAGGCCAGGTACAATCTGGGCATGGTCAAGGCGGTATGCCGTCAGTATGAGCAGGCGGACAGTCTGCTAAGACCTTTTGCCGATGTGAACTCCGCTATAGTGTGTATCTGTCTCGGACTTTATGCCGAGGCCGGCGGCATAATGGAGGCCAGTGAAGACATGTCTCCGGAAGCGGAATATGTAAGGACGCTGGTGGCCGCTCATGACAATGACGCCGATGCGTTTTTCAATCATCTGCAGGCCGCTGTCGCTGACAGTGTGTTGAAAAAGAGGGCGGAGACTGACGTAATGCTCGACCGTTACCGTTCAGACGTCCGTTTCAGTGTAATTATGGAGGAACAATAAAGTGGACAGGATTGTTAGGATATCGTTATTGTGTGTGGCCTCGCTTCTCGTATTATCCGGCTGTATAAGGGATCAGATACTTCCGTGTCCGCCCTTGTCAGTAAGCATAGGAGTGCTGGATAAGAACTGGTCTAATATAGGCGATGCCGTCGGAACAGAGTTCGACAGTCTGCTGCACGTCAAGGATGACGCCCTGCCGTTCAGAGAATATATATCGACTATTTGCTATAGCTTGAAGAATTTGTCAACCGGTGATTCGGCAGTGGTGACCGCCAGGTATGTCATAGAGCATGATGAGCAGCGGGAATTGATAGTGTTTCCGGACTCCCTGCCGTTCGGACAATATGAGATAACAGTCTGGGGAAATATTCAGGAGAGCGCACTGTCGGAAGATTTCTGCACGGTGACACTCCATGAGGACGGAGACAGTGAGGCGGAGGATATTTTCCACGCATGTGATACGTTGGATTACAGGTATGATGCGGCTGAATTCAATCTCGACTTGCAGAGGACTGTCGGTTGCCTTTTGATATATGCCTTCCACTTGCCTGAAGGAGTGGATTATTCGACGAAGGATATCGAAGGAGTTTACGGAAATGTCGGGAAGGGGCTGCAATATTCCGGACCTGTATCCGTCCATACGGAAATGGATTGGGGAAAGGACTGCGGAAATGTCATGACAGCTACATGCACGGCTCCGTCGGAAGAGAAGGCGGTGCTTCAGCTAGCCTTTTATGATACTGATCAGTCTTCTGCGGCGGGAAGTGTGCGGCTGTCGCAGGACGGGACATATATGGCGGAGCCTGTAAGTGTGGCTATCCGTAGAAACGAACTTACGGTGCTGAGATATGATTATAATCCCGAAGCTGATAATTTCAATATATCAGTACTGGTGAATGATATGTGGATGGATATTCACGATATGATAATGGATTAATTCTTTTACAATCACAATAACTAAAACTAAATTATTAACAGTAAGTCATGAAGAAAATTCTAATGTTGGCGGCAGCATGCGGAATGCTGTTCAGCTCATGCTCCAAGACTTCGGTCGAAGGAAATGTGGATGAGGGACAGGACTACCGGATGATTATAGCCCTTTCCTCAGGAAGTGATGCCTTGACAGTAAAGTCGGGCCGTCCTCTTCTCAGTGAGGCGCCCGGTCAGGACATTCAGGGCATAACCCTGTATTTCGTAAATGAAGAGGCTACTAACAATGTGGTGCTTAAGAAAGTGATTTCTGAGTCAGAGTGGGCCAATGCCCTTCCCTACGGGGACAACACCGGCAAGAGCCTTGAGATTTCCATTAAGAATTCAGATATAGAAGGCCGTCTTCCTGTCGGCACTTATAACGTGTATGCGGTAGGATATTCAGACCCTTCTGACTTTGAATTCAAAGCTATTAACCAGAATGACACCTGGAGTGATGACAATTTTTATGCTGATATAAAAGGCGGTGCAGAGGATGACGGAGAGGAGGTTTTCGCAGGTACACTGAAAGTATATGTGGAGACCAGTGACGGTTATAACTATCTTACCTCAACACAGGGACAGCGTACTACCCCTGAGCTCGTACTCAACCGTCAGGTGGCCGGCGTCACAGGCTATTTTACCAACATCCCTGTGAGTGTCAATGGCAAGACCCCTGCTAAGCTCCGCCTTATCGCTTCAGGAAAGAACACCAGACTGAATTTCGTAAATCTTTTCGGAGAAGAGACAGAGACAGGAACAACTGTGAACTATGTTGTCAACGGATCAGTGTCCGCAACAGCCGAGAACCTGCCTTACTGGAACGGAACCCTTGCCGGATACGAGGTGTATACTATTGATTTAACCACATGGTTCCCCAAAGGTATCGCCGCAAGTGATATCAACGGTGACGGATATGTCGGCTGGCTTGATGCAATCAACTACGTCTATGTAAAGACCAATGTGACCGCAGCTAATCTTGATTCGGAGATAGCTGATTTGAATACGACGTGGTCGACAGCAATCAAGGGCGGCGAAGGCAACTATAAGGCTCTCTCGGAGTTCTGGGTAAATCCCAATGCGTCTGCGCAGCAGCTTGTAGCGGGAAGTGTTTTCGCCGGAGAGTTCGTAATACCGTTTACCAGAGCTAAAGGCAATATCAATACATTCGAGCTTCAGCTTCTCGACGGGGACGGCTCCATACTCAAGGTGTGGAACATCAAGGTTGATCAGAAGAACACCGGCACAGTGGAAGTTCCTGTGGGTGTGGAGACACCTGCGGCTGATGAGGACTATATCTACAGCATCTACCGTAACCATATGTACAGCATGGGAGACAAGACGCTCAATGCGCCCGGCAGCGATCCTGACAATCCTGATCCCGACCCGGATCCCAAGCCTCAGCCTGATCCCGATGACGATGGCGACGGAGAGGATGATCCTCAGGACCTGAATACTACACAGGACCTTCAGATACATGTGAACGATCAGTGGGAGATAATCCACGATATGGAACTTGACTAAAGTAAAATGAGAAAGATCCGGAATATATTGCTATGTATATTCTCCGCTTCGGTGCTCCTCTCTTGCACGAGAGAGGAGCATTTGGAGTTGGAGTCCGTTAAGAATCCAACTGTTATGTCCGCTTTGGAGGAAGGAAGGGGACTTGTCTGTGAAAACGGAAAATGGAGGGCCGACGGCAGGAGAGTTCCGCTGGTGGGAGCCGGCAGGATAGTGGACAATATATCCCGGGGTCTTGTCTCGCTGCTCGGATCCAATGACGGGCTGAACAGCATCGTGGACCTGAATCTCGGCAACAGCGCATCCTTGTCAGGTGTCAAGGTCGACCTGCTCGGCAATCAGATACTGTCTGTCAAGGACATGTACCGTACCTATGCAGGAGGACAGGAAGTCGGTTTCGTCCTCGGCACGAGCGGGACGGAGGTGCTGAGCCTCGATGTGCTCAGCCTCTTTGTCATCTCTGTATACAATGACAATAAGCTCGTAGGCTCGTACAACGTCAGCAAGGACGGCGGGACCCTCGACCTGGATGTGGTGAAAATCTCCTCCGCCGGCAATACAGGCACTCAGACCGTTTCGGTGACGGTTGAGGAGGACTTTGACGAGGTAGAGCTTGCTCTGACCGGAGTGTCGGCTACTCTTGCCGAGATGGAAATATTCTATGCCTTCGTGGGAGAGAATCCCATGATAAAAGTGTACAATGACAGAGCTGTTATAAAAGAAAATCAGCTCTTTGAGACGGATTGGACCTTAGTAATGGATGATGATCCTGAAAGTCTGCTTGATCCTTCAAACACGGACGGCATAGTAATCTATTCCGACCCGCTCACTACATTGTTGTCGGGAGGAATAAGATATCTTACCGTAGCCCTTAAAGATACTGAGGACCCGTTTGAGGCCGGAACGGAGATAGGTTTCTCATACCGTCAGGGAACGGCTCTCAATCTCTCTCTCTTCAGTACTACCCAGCTTATTCCTTATAGGGGTACTTATGATGACCTAGAGGAGATATCCCAGGACAAATACTCATCTACAGGACTCCTCGGCCTCTCGGCCATAGGCGGCGGAGAAGGGGCATACAGCATCATCACCACCACGGACGAGACACGTGCTCTCAAGCTCCGGCTGTCCGGAATCAATGTGGATCTCGGAGCTATGAGCGTGATGAACTTCTACTACCGTGAGCCGGTGAAGGTGGATCCCACCAGTTATTTTACCGTTGAGGAGAATGTAGCTACCACAAGCGGCTCGTATAGTTTCATGAAGCCGCTGTCGGCTCTGGACGGCAGCGAGTCCGGTACGCTGACATATTCCCTGGTATCGGCTGAAGGGGAGGATGACAGTCAGCCTGAGGCCAGGATGGTTGACGGCCGCCTTGTGGATATGCAGGTGGGGGCGACATACACGGTCTCGGCTGTGTTTACCATGAATGACGGCAGCGGAACATTTACCTCCACCTCTACAATTACCAGGGAGGAACTGCCGGCAGCTGCAATGACGAGGATGACCGGAAGCGGTTTCCGGCTTGCTTCTCAAAGCGGCGATGCGGGTATAACCATACTCGGCGGTATGGAACATTCCGAATACATAGTAGATGAAAATATAAATAATTCAGCTGTCTTTACTACGCCCATATCCCTGGCCTCCAAGTCCGTAATAGCGGCGGTCGAGACATCGGACGGGACAGTGCTCAACGAGTCCGGAAACAGGGTCTCTGTAGGATTCGTTGTCCAGCCGCAGAGCCAGTTGCTTACTCTCGGAGCTTTGTCGTTTTTCCGTGTGGCTCTGTTCAACGGCGGCCGGCAGGTGGATACTTATGTGCCGGCTGAGAACCAGTTGGTTTCTCTCGGTCTGATCGGCAGCGAGGGCCGTATAAGCGTGACGGCTTTTACCGACCAGCCGTTTGACCGGGTAGAGCTTCAGACAGCAGGCGTGGCTTCTGTCCAATTAAGTACTATGAGGATATACTACGCCTATTATGCCGAGGCGGAGGAAGGAGCTGCTAACAGTGAGGCGGAGATTGGCGGACTGGGAATGGAACTGATTACTCCGTACAGTCATGACGCCAATTTCAATTACGACATGACTTCTCTGCCGGCGGTGTCGGTGGGCGGCATGATGGAGAATCTCGGCAACATCATAGATTCGGACCCTGAGTCCGAGGCTACTATCCCGATTGTGGCGGGCGCTCTCGGCTCCATGACAGTGGCGGTGACATTCGAGCCTATCAAGACCAGGCAGTGGGTGGGTGTGCTTATCAATCGTCCCGATGTACTTGGGGTGGACCTGCTGAAGGAATTCCGTATGGATATCTACAACGATGGAATCATGATCGAAAGCGTGAAGGACGGCGGCGGTCTGCTCGGCCTGCAGCTTCTCGGTTTCGGTGACAAATATTGCCTGGAGGCCTATCCTGCCTCGGGGGCTGAATTCGACGAGATAAGGATCACCATGCCGTGCGTCCTGTCGGTCGGGGAGACACCTATTATACATGGAGTGTATATGCGCGCTGACTCTGACGGGGACGGCATACCGGACGATTCCGAAGATGACGGGACAGACAATCCGGACGGGATGACGGCCGTACCTTCCGTATACCATGTCTGTCATCCAAAGAACCTGGTGGTGACGGTGACAGGAGGCGTAGTCGGTAAAGAATACGCATTGTTTTTTAAATCTTTGGAAGGACAGGACAATAAGGATAAGGATATATCAGGGACTCTCGAAGAAAACCGTACCTTTACAGTCACTGGCCTCGAACTCGAAGTGGGCCGCTACTTGCTGTCCATCAATCCGACATCCGATGATGTCGATGAAGAGAACTATCCTCAGAACATCGAGGTGTATATCCATCCCGGGCAGGCCGAGTGGACAGGGAATGCTTCAGACCAGGACTGGAACAACTGGGACAACTGGAATCCCGGTGCGCCCTGGACCTGCACGGATGTCCTGATTCCAGGCGGACTTACTTCGTATCCTATACTGAAGGCCGGAGAGCAGAACTACTGCCGGAACCTTCAGTTCGGAGTCGGTGCCGAGGCGGCCGGGACTCACTGTCTCGACTATCTGAGGGCGTGGGTGGCATTTGACATAGAAGGCGGACATTATTCGATGTTCTCCTCTCCTTTGAAGGAAACTTATTCGGGAGACATGTATGTTGCGGAGGGTGTCGATGCTCCTGCGGGTTTTGACTCAAGCTGGCCGGAGATGAGTGAGGAACCTGACCGTTTCAATCCCGAGGTCTACCAGAGAGTCTGGAACAGGGCAGTTCAGAACATTTCCGGCAATGGCGGAGAGGCCGATGTGGATTTTGACAGTGAATACTGGTCCGGGCCGTTCAATCAGGTGACGGATCTATACGAGGCCGGCAAGGGCGTGCTGTTGCGTCCCGGAACAGAAGGCGCGTCCGGACAGTATATATTCGTATTGCCCAAACAGAACAAGTCCTATCAATACTACAATCTTGAGACTAAGCAATATACGGGAAGGAGCGCGGCAGTCCCCCGCAATACGGCCTATGTGGGACGCTTTATCTACGAGGATGCCGCCGGAGATGTGTCATTCCCGATGCACATCCTTCTGGAGAACAAGCGCCCGAGTGACCGGTACCTGGCCGGCAATCCCTTCATGTGCCATATCAGCATGGCGAAGTTCTTCGAGTATAATCCTGCGGTGTATGAGATATGGCTTCTGGAGCATAACGGCACCGGCTACCAGTACCGGAAGATAGGAAGAAATAGTGCGGCGGACACGGATCTTATCGCTCCTATGCAGGGCTTTTTGGTCAAGGTCGGTGGTGTCTATGCCGAGACATCCCGTTACAAACTGTATATACATTTTACAGAGGATATGCTGACAGTCAAACAATAAAACGACATGAGACATACAATTTATATATTATTGAGCATGCTGGGAGCGGCGTTCTGTGTTCTGGCAGGATGTGCCGGAGAGGATGAGCGTATGCCTGAGGAGCTTGCCGGTGAGGAGCAGCTGCTGCACATTACCGTAGGTGGGGACTTTGCCGTCAAGTCGGCCCTTGTGAATACGGGTGCGTCGCAGCATATCGAGCACATGTATCTTTATATATTCGGCGGAAAAGAGGATGGCTTCGAATGTTTCTGGGCTGAGGAACTGGACTGGACACCGGTCGAAGGGACGGGTCTTGGAGATTTTACCCACAGGCTCAAAAATACCGGACTCACTGACTACGGTAACTCGGAAGTGACATTTCTGGTAGTGGCCGTGGATAATAATGATGATACGTATAATTTCCCCGAGGCTTCTGCAACTGATCATCTTAATGTGAAAGGAAGGTCCCTGGGCGAGGTCAAGGCCGTTTTCGCAGGCAGTGATGCTTCACGCATGTCCTTCACAGAGCTTTTTTCCGGTGCGGCGGTGGTGCCGGCCTCTACTCAGATAATAGAGGTAAGTCTTGAGAGATGTGTCGCCGGAGTATTCTGCTATCTTTCCGACATACCGTATCTGGTGGTGGACGGAGATAACGACAGTAAGATTACCTCCATCGAGCTTCGGATCAATAATGGGCTGAAGCTCAACAGTACGGTGAATATACCTGTTACACCGGACGTACCGGCAACCGGGTCAGAATCTGTGGACGGCACGGAAGGAGCCGTGCTCGCCTCCGTAGACCTGTCCGGGTACAACGACAGGCAGGGTGACGGCGGCCAGGAAAGCTCCCTGCTTTATATCCCGGTCAGAAACGACGGCACAGTAGTCACTTTGGAGAATACTGTGCTCATGGGGGCATATATGGTGCCGCTGTCCGGACTGACTGACAATACCCGGGATAATTCCACATTGGAAATAGTGCTTAAAGGCGGAACGAAGACTGTCAGCTATCCGGTTAAATACAGCAAGGACGACTCGTACAACTATCCGCTGGAGGCCAATCATCTCTACGCCATCGGAAGCAAGCCTTTCTCCGGTGATACCGAAGGCGACCGGCCCTCCAGCCTCTCGGGCAATCCTCTGCTGCTGGATGTTATTCCGTGGAATGAGTCTTCTCCGAATGTGGAGTTTCCGGTCTATTCGCTGCAAGCCTCGTTCCGGACCGATATGGACGAGGACACTATTCTCTCGTGCATCGGAGACATCATAGAGGTGGAGGTGCTTCCGGCTGAAGGCGGCAAGCAGTGGCATTTGAATATCGAACCGGAGGGAGAAAGTGCGGCTCCCCCGGACTGGATCTGGTTCAGTGTGCAGAATGAGGACGGAAGCTACAGCGCTTGGCAGCAGACGACATACGACCATCCCGCAGGTGAGACCCAGCCCGTGAAGGTCAGGATATGGCTGGCGGATCATGCGGAATTCAACGATATTATGGGTACGGATATGACACGGGAGGATAAACTTAAGGCTCTCCGGGATGACTACAGGACGACCCGGCTGCTGTTGACCACAGACGGGGTCTCTTCTTCCGATGTGCTGGATATAAGACAGTACAACGCCATAACCGTCCAGGTCTACGATGATGAGGAAAAAGGATATCCGTCAGGGTTAGGTAAGGATGCTTACAGAGCTTTTGCCAGGGAGGATCTGAAAATTACGGGAACTGATGAAGTAGACGAGGATGGTTATAGCTATTCGAAATGGGGTGTCTCAGAGACTGGATGGGATGTTCCAATTACAATATTTGGCCATGTTGATGATAGCAACAGTGACGGAGAACTTAATGATAAGTATGCATATGCATATAATGTGAATAATGGTTTTTTGGGGGATGAAGATAATTATTATGGCTCTGTATTATGGAAAGGTCGGCGTCAGTGGGAGGGGATCAAAACGGATATGCGTCCAGATGCAACCCCGGGCAAATATTGGTATACACCGGCCAGTGACGAGTTGCGCGGCTTTTTCGAGCGAATAGTTCTGCCGTGTTATAATGAAAATGGAGTTTCTGCTGATGGGGTTATTCCTGATTGCAATATACACTTGGCTAAAAACTATTGGTCTTCAACTACAGAAGAGTTAAGAAGCTGGATTGATATATATGCTGGGACTATTTCATCATCAGGAGTAATAAGTGTGACAGGTATTGATAGGGTGGACAATAGCGGATATGTACGTCAGGCCCGTAAATTTGAATAAGTAATATGAACAAGCTCAGATATATAACAGTAGTATCAATAATCAGTATTCTGACTTCTTGTGCCTTTGAGCCGCACGGAGAGGGAGAAGGGGCTGTATCCGACGGCATGACAGGGATAAGGTTCGTTACCGGTGCACCGGAAGTGGTGATGACAAAGGCCGGGGACGCAGACGGAGATCAGATAGAGAATGCTCTGGTGTTTGTCTTCAGTGCGGACGGGTCCCGGTGCCTGGCCCGTCAGTGGAGCTACATCGACGAGGACAAGACGATGTACATGTACCTGCCCTCCGGTCAGATTCAGATATATGCGGTGTGCAATCTGCTGGACCCGGAGACGGTGATGAGCCGGGTCAATTCATTAGCGGATCTGGAGCAGGAGGCCGTGACGGTCTCCGATATCACCGGAGCGTATAGAGGCAAGTATATCATGAGCGGTACGACAGGAGAGATAACGGCTCCTGGCACTCAGAATGAGCAGGTGACAATACCGGTGGAGCGCATAGCCGCATCATTCGACGTTCAGGTACTATTCGACCCGGTGTATGACGGGGATGAATTCATGGTAAGTTCCATCGCTCTGCACAATGTCCCGAAGGGCAGTTGGCTCCTTTCCCGCAGTGAGGGTGACCGGACTCCGGAGCCTGCATCCGGGTATGTGCTCGCTAAGGCGGGCAGTCCCAATGACTGGACCTATTCCTCGACACCGTCGAAGATGAAGTCCAACTATTTCGAGGACGGGACTCTGACTATGAGCGGCAGTGATATCAGGCAGGGTGTGGATGTATCATTCAGCATGTTCGAGAACCGCCGCGGTGTCTTCAGTAATGCGGAGAGCGACCTGGCCGTCAACTGGCCTGATCTCGACGGAAGAAGTGACGGTGATTTTGAGAAATACTCCCAGCTCTGGAAAAGGGACCTGGCGCAGAAAGCCGGCATGGACGAGTATTCCTCGTATCTTACGATCAGCGGAGTCTACACTACATCCTTGACAGTCCGCGAGGTGGTTTACTATGTCTATCTCGGCGACGACAATTATGCCAGTTTCGATGTCCAGCGCAACCATAAGTACGAAATGACAGTCACTGTCAGGACTGTCGAAGATGTGGACACGCGCATAGACTCCGAGAATATAGGCGGACTCAAGGTCTATTACGATGACCAGACCATCCTGGACGCCCATCCCAATTCGGTACGGACTCTGCTCTATGCCCAGAACGACTGGGAGATGTGGGTGGAGGACCCGGACAAGACTCCGTGGGTGGAGCTGGCCCTGTCGGATGATGACGGCTATAGTCCTGGTTTTCTCGGTTCGGTACCTCAGGCCGGTGCGGCTTCATTCAGGGTGCAGGGTGTGAGCGGAATGCGGTATGTCTACATCCATACTGACGAATATGTCCCGTATGTCGCATCTCCGGAGGAGAATTCAAATGCGGGCGTAAGGACGGCGGTCATATGTTACCGGTCCGGGAACAGTGCGGAGGTCTCTAAGTTCGAGGTGAGGCAGTATCCGGCCCAGATGGTGGTGCTGCACATACCGTATGACGTGCATACCATGAAAGAGGTGAGGGACACCTTCTACGTGGAAAGGGTGCTGGAGCAGAGGCACATGCAATGGGGATTTGAGAATCATTGGGACCTGACCATAGATGCCCTTATTGCGGCTGGACAATGGGACGGCTTGTCCAATACCAGGCAGCTTTATCAGTCGGCGCGCGTCGAGGCCCCCGGAGCTCCTGACGATGAAGAGGCTTATCCCGATGGAATCCCGTATGACGTGGGACTGCGCTACGTCCTGGAGAAGAACCGGGACCGTGACGGAGACGGGGAGATTACCTATAATGAGATAATGTGGTACATGCCGGCCATCAATGAGATGGAGGCGATATATGATGCTTTGACCGGAGGGCTTGTGACCTTCGAAGGCAGTGATGACTATTTCTTTTCATCCACTCCTTCGTCATCCGACCCCAACGGTATTACTACCGGCTATGCCTACTATATCAAGATGGGATCCGGCAAGACCGGTCTGGCCCGCCGTACAAGCGAGTATAATGTGATAGCCTGCCGCCGGGCCAACGCCTGGAGAGGTCCTGAGGACGCCGGAGGCAACGGTTCCGTGAATATCGATGACGGCTGGCAGGATGAGGATCTGATCATGCCCAAGCCGGCTAAGAACAATTAAATATAGTCAAGAGGATATGAAATATTTATTATATACTGCACTTATGTCAGCGGCCCTTCTGCTTCTCTCCTCATGTCAGGAGCGGACTGCGTCCGTCGAGGAGTCGGCTGTCGAGTTTACCGTTGCCACAAAGGCCGGCGGGGAAGGCCGTCTTACCCGTCTCTATGTGGCCGAGCGGGTAGGTGAGCATGACAACGGGGAACCGCTTCACTGCACCCGTGTCGAGGATCTCGCTCCTGTGGGTGCGGACGGGGCTACCTCCTATAATTTATTGAACATGACCGCCCAGTGGTACAAGTTCGCATTTGTGTCGGTGCCTTCTGTCGAGGGAGTGATGCCTGTGGTGGATCCTACTGATGCTGAAAGTTGCGATTTCAACTCTATAGTGATAGACTATACGCCTGTAATCAAGGCGCAGGCACAGGATTCTACGCTTTCCCACATGACCGACCTGCATATCTACCGTCAGGTTATCGACCGCTGGCTCAAGCCAGGGGAGACATTGACGGAAGATGTGACACTGAGCCGCATCACCGGCCGCCTGGAACTGGATATGGGCATCCCTGAGGACCAGTTCCGCTCCGAGATAGAGTCCATAACGTTGAATCTCACGGCCGTACCGGCAGGGGTGTATCTGAGGGACGAGGCAGATGGGAAGATTTTGACAGTCGGTAATGTGAATCAGCAGATATTCGAGTTTACGGAATTTAACTGGGGGCAGAGACAGCATTACGTGATCCGTCTGGATTTGCTTCCGGGAGATATCTCCGGTACTGTGGTGGTGATGTACAAGGACGGCTCAGCCGGGGATGCCTATAGACTGATGTCCGAGGACGGTACTGTAAGCATCAAAGCTGGGACCAGGACCAAGGTCCGCTTCAACGGTATAGGCGACGGCAGCTTCGAGGTGCGCTATGCCGGTTTCCCCGGGGATGATGCGGCGGTAATCGGTGTGGATGAAGATGTATGGAATGAACAATAATTAATATGAATATGAG
>DXAW01000061.1 GCA_019116865.1 Candidatus Coprenecus stercoravium
TATTCGTACCTGTCGGATGCCTGAGAGACTGAGGGCAGCAGAAGCACTATGGGCAGATGGTCGCTGGCGCCGCCGTGCCACACCGGGCCGTAGAAAGAGCGTCGTGGCTTTACTCCCAGATACTTGCTGTCCTCCTCAAGCAGCATATGATGAGAATATATCTCCATGACGGAGCCTTCCAGAAAAGCACTCACGAGAAAATGATCAATAAGCTCCCATCTGCCGTTGTACTTCAAAGTCCCGCGCCCGGCCTCATGCAGCGGATTAGACAGATTGAGAAGACCGGTCGCAGTCACAAGCGACCGGACTGGCGGTGAATCCGGGGTATCGTTGAAATCTCCGGTAACGACCACGGCGGGAAGTTCCCCGGTAAGGCTGTCACTTAATGCGAGAACAGCCCGGCTCAACGTGTCGGAGGCCGCCTGGCGGAAAGGCCGTGAATACTCCTCCCCTCCGAATTTAGACGGCCAGTGGTTCACGAATACGTGCAGCGTATCCTCCGTGGCAGTCAGCACTCCGGTCACATGAAGAATATCCCTGGTAGGTCTGTCCCTGCCGGTAAGGACTCCGAGTGTCTCAACGTCCAGAACCTCGAAGAACTCTTTACGGTAGATAAGAGCCACGTCTATTCCGCGGCTGTCCGGAGAATCCCGGTGTACGACTCCGTAATCCAGTTTTGCCAATGCAGTCTTCAGTGTCAGCTGATACAGGACCATCCTGTTCTCCACCTCGGCAAAAGCCGCCAGCACAGGATAATCCCCATAGCGGTCATACATCGACACAAGTGCTTTGGCTATCAGATTGCGCTTGGCCAGAAACTTATTCCACGTCCATCGCCTGTAGCCGTCCGGGGTAAATTCCTCATCGTGGGTGAGAGTGTCGTCAAAAGAATCGAAATAGTTCTCCAGATTCCAGAAAACCATATAGGGGCGTTCCTGAGCCCCGAGTGCCGCAGCTGTCAGACACACAGCAGCAATCAATACTGATATCTCCCTCCTCATAGCTTGTATTTTCTACAAAAATAAAAAATCCGGCGGAACATCATCCACCGGATTCCGATATTTATACCGTAGCCGCTCTATTAATAGAATCTGGCTCTGTTATCCTTGATCTCAGCCCTCTTGGAGAAAATAGAGGGAATGCTGTTGAGCTGATAGCTCTCCACCTGAGCCGCCTTTATCCTGGCGTCATCCTCAGTATAGAAAGCTCCGGTCTCCCTGTTGTTGACCTTGAACACATAGACACCTATATTGCCTGCGACAGGTCCGGAAATAACACCGGGCTCAGCTCCGGCCACTGCACCGATAAACGAAGGATCAGTTGAGCTGCCGCTCATTGAGCCGAATGTAATACCGTCCTTGGTGCTCACTGTCTGACCGAGAGTATCGGCAATCACATTGATATCCGTCAGACCGGCTATTCTTGCAGCTGTCTCGGCCTTGGCCTTCTCAGCTCTCTTCTGGTTGGTCAGAATGTAGGTGATGGAAGAAGCCACGCTGTTGACAGGAGCGTATCCCTCCTCACGGATTTCCTTGAGAGCCACTACGAAATATACGTCATTGTTGACAGTGATGATGGGCGATACATCGCCTACTTTGGTCTTGTCATCATATATCCAGCGGATAACCTCACGTACATCATCGTATCTTGAAAGCTGCCTTGCGCTCTCAGCCACCCTGTTGGCAGGAACTACGGGAAGATTCTCCTCAGCTGTGATTTTCTCGAAATTCTCCAGCTTGCCCTCGCAACGGGAAGCCAGGTCATTGGCCTTGGCGTAGAAATCCTGGAAAGTCTCCTTGCTCGGAAGCGCCTCCTTGGTAAGAATCGCAAGCTGCACTTTTTTAACAGGAGTTGTTCTCTCCTTTACAGTAACAATGTGCAGACCGTAATCCGTCTCCATCTTCTCGATAGAGCCGGGCCTCATTGAAAGCACGCCCTGCATACCGGGAATCATGGATGTCTGAGTCAACCAGCCGAGATCTCCGGGCTCGGGCACGTTGGGATTCTGGTCCAGAGAGAAACGGGATGCCAGGTCAGAGAAGTCTCCGCCGTGATTCAGGACGTTGACAAGACTGTCTGCCAGAGCCTCTGAATCATAAGAGAGCAGGATATGACGCACGTATGCGGAGTCGGACATATTCTTCACGTCACTGACACGCACAGCGTAGAATGTGTTGTCCTTGCGGAACACAGGCATCACGCCGGGATTGCGGCTGAAAGCGAACTCATCTATCTCAGGGAATTCGTTCTCAAGCTCCCCTTTCTTATAATAATACTCCAGAAGAGGGGTATCCGAATTGAGGGAAAGGAATGACTTGAGGTTACTTGTAGTAGAAAATTCTTCGTAAACCTCATTGATATCATCCTCGGCAGCCTGAATGTCGGCCTCCGAAGGCACTACCTCGTATGCCACAAACTCCACGTCGCGCGAAGCGGTCTGGCGGTAGTTCTCCTTATGTGCATTGTAGTAATCCTGTATCTCCTTGTTGGTCACAGTAATCGTAGTATCTACCTTGAAGCCGAAAGGCACCAGTACAAACTCAACATCGGAAGATGTATTATTCTCCTCAATCTGCCTGCGGAGCTCGACCGGAGTGATGATGTCACTGCCTGAAAGCATTGAGGTGTATTTGGTGAAATACTGCTGGGTAGTCATGTTCTGCTGCAGGAAATTCCAATACTGGGCTAGATTGCCGGAAGGATCACCGGGAATGGCATGAATGAACTCCAGAAGCTTTTCCCTGCTGAATGAACCGGTGGCGTCAAAGAAAACAGGATCCTGCGCCAGCACGGGAGAAATCTCCTTGCCCTGACTCAGGTCCACAAGCTCGTCCTCACCTACCGATATACCGGCCTTACGCATCTGAGGCACCACATATCTCTCCGAAATAATGCTCTGCCATGCAGACTCGTTGATGCTGCGCATAGCCTCTTCCGACACAGACTGGGAACCTGTGGTAAGGGTATAGATGTTCGTATAATAATCCACCTCTTTCTGGAAATCATTGTAACGTATCTTCTTTCCGTCCACTTTACCCACATCGTACTTCGAGGAGAAGTAGCTCAGGGTTGTCTCCAAAGTCTGGGGATCTATGATAAAAGATAACAGCGCCACTGCTATGAGCACCGTGATAAGAATACCGAGCTTGACTCGTATTTTCTCTAAAACTGCCATTTTAGTTTAAATTACAACATTCTGAAAATAGGATGCGAAGATAGTAATTTTATTTTATCTCTTGAAATTAGGACCGATAAAATTAACTGTATCCACATAACCGTTTCCCGTAGAGTCATCCGAGACTATGCCGTAACTGTCAAAAGGCCGCAGAAGCTGTGCGTTTCTGGCCCTTTCATCAGACTCCATGCCGTAACCCTGCATAAATCCTTGGGGAGAGGACAGACGCACATAGCAGTCCGTATAGATCATCTTCTTCTCTCTGTCCCAGTAAAGAGTGTCCGTCTCTATCTTCTCGCCTTTGATATAGTTGTTTATCACGACATTGCCGTAAGCCGACCACTGTTCCTTGTCCCCGTCCATGGTATGCAGTGCCTGATCGGACACTATTCTGGTCTCCAGCAGACCGTCCTCGTTGTAGGCCAGCACCCTGAAACCCTCGGGAAAAATCTCTCTCGAACAGTCCTTGCCGTCCTCATACCTCTCCATCCTGGCCGCCTTCAGCCTCATCTGCACCTTGCCGTTCTCCGTCTGGGCGGCATCCATATCCAGCACGACCTGAGTAGGAGCGTCGGATATCTTGTCCGCATCGATACTCTTGAGCTTGTTGGCACATGATGATACAGCAATGGTAGCAGTCCAGAGGGCTGCTACCATTATCAGTATCCGTCTATAAGAACTACTGTTCCTGTTCATTATTATTTCTGAGTCCTCACTGTTGTAACTTCCCTCATGCCGTTGCAGGAGATCTCGTATCTGTCTCCGTCAACCATGTCGTACATGAAGGCATCCGCCTGCAGAGGATAGTATTTACGATATGTGCTTATCTGCGCATCAGCTTCTGCCGCAAGCGATGAATCCGCATTCTTGGCTTTCACCATATAGTCGGTGGCAGCCCAGAACGAAGCGCGCTCCTCGATAGGATTGCCCTGGCATTTAACCACACTCCAGATAGTTCCGATCAGGAAATAGGATTTGCCGGCCCATGTCTGGGAGAGAGAGGCAGCCTGCTTAGCAGCGGCTATGGCATCTACCTTGCGGTCAAGTTTGGAGAAAAGGTAGTTGGCCAGCTCAAAGCTGTACTCGGCGTCCGTCTCGGCGTCAGAGTCCTCAAAGGCGATGGCCTCGTTCATATACTTAACAGCCTTGTCGCCTCCGTCGGGAAGGGCAGAGTAAAGCTGGAAGAGCAGATGAGCGGAAGTGGCCGACGGATTGAGCTTATAAAGACCCTCGACAGCATTACGGAAGAGGTCTGAGTCGGTGCATCCGGTAGCGTGGAAAAGCTTGGCGATATTGGAAAGCAGCTCCTGATTGTCCGGTGCGGCATCATAGCGGGGCTGGAACAGAGCTATCAGGTTGTCGCAGCTGGCCACACCGCTGTTGGCAAACATAGTCTCCACATCGGCTATCGCATCATCCACCATTTTGGAAGGCTTGGCAGCCTTAATCATCTCAAGAGTGCCGACACTCTTGTCAAAAGCGTCAAATACATCCTGGTCCATCATTCTGCCGGCTTTGTAAAGCTGGATGGCATAGTTCATATACTGCACTGCCACGCTTGTCGACGCCTTGGACTTGGCTATGTCCAGAGCCTCTCCGAGTGCGTTGAACACGTCCTGCTCGCTACCCGGTTCGGCATAGTTCAGCATATCCACGGCCATGTTATTGGTAGCGGTAACGATGTACTTGGGATAGGTCTCTATTCTCATCTTGTGAAGCATCATAAGGGTATCGACCAGCTCTTTCTTCCTGATAGGATTGCTGCGGTACTTGCTGATCTCCTTTCTCATAATCTTCATTCCGTCAAGGAGCATGTTCTGACTGGCTGTCGGAGGACAGTACTTGATGGCGTTGCGCCAGCTGGGTGCGGCCGCATCAAGATCTCCCTGCTTCTCATATTGCTGATAGAAAGAAAGATATTTGATACACTCAGCGCTGTCCGCACCGTATTTGCCTTGTCCGAAAACAAGGGTGGACATCATTAATGCAATTGTTGCTAATAGAATACGTCTCATATGTTTAGAATTAATAATTTATTTGCATTCTAGTCGTATCTGTATTTGACAAACCAGATATCATGAAGGTTTATATTCAATATGAAATTTATATACCTTTCCCTTACCTGATTGAGCCTGAGAGACCCTCTCTGGCCGATATCGACTGCAAAGCTGACCGCATTGTGCCACCTGTATATAGGGAAAGATGCTCCGAAAGTAAGTCCGAACGAGTTGACCTGCGCTCCGCCCACCGTCACATACGACTGCTCGAAATACATTCCGGCCCTGTAGGTCACCCTGCGCATGTAATATCTTATATCGTACTGATTGGGCGTTATCTCAAATCCCGCACGGTAATACCTGGCATTGGCAGGATTGAAATCAGGCCACATGCCGCTGTCGGGGAACTTACAGTTTCTCCAGTTCTGCTGGACAAAGTCCACTCCCACGGCCCACTTGCTTCCGGCACGGTAGGATATGCCGGCTCCGAACTCATCAGCTATATCGAAGCCTGTATGACCGGAAGTATTGTAAACTACCGTATCGGCGCCGGTAAATGCGTAATTCACCACATCTCCCCTCAGGTCATTGCCCAAGCGGTACGTAGCTCCAATCACCAGCTCCGAATCATATTTCCGGATAGGCTGGATATACTGAATGCCGAACTTTCCGGAGAAACAATGCACCTTGTAATCCCAGCCGGTACTTATCGTATTGTACATATCCGATGAGTTGAACAGCACGTCATTGTGCTTGTTCACCGCTCCGAAATAATATATCGCCTGAGCGCCTACCGACACCCTGTCAAACAGAGTCACGGCCGCTCCGGCGAACAATTGATAGATACTGCCTGTACCGTATTTCTGATATTTCACATCTCCTATATCCGCCTCGACATCCGTACTCGTCTCGGTCGAGAGAAACTTATAGCCTATGTCGCTGAAAGGAGCGATGCCTACTATGAATGCGGATTTCTTATAGATAGGAAAGGTGAAAGCCACATTCTGCATATTGAATACATTGTAGGCCGAATTAGTGGATTTGTCCCTGTTGTAGAGATTCTGCTGGTTGACCCCGAAGTCAAGCATGAAGGAAAGTGTATCTCTGGCCGTAATGGAGGCCGGATTGAGGGTATTTATAACTCCGTTGTCCCTCATGCCTATACCTATGCCTCCCATCATCTGATTGTATGCGGAGCCTTGGTAAGACATCTTTCCGATGCCGAAGACAGAATAAGGAGAGTAGGAGCCCAATGCGTCTGTGCTCTGTCCGCTCACCTGAAAAAAGGTGCAGCAGACGACCGATACGGCCACAGTCACTATACGGAGAATGTCCTTCCCTTTATACATTATTGTATTGCGCAATTTCGAGCAGACCTCTTAAAACAAGGTTGTAGGCTACAAATATCGATGATTTCATCTTCTTTGCAAAAAAAAGTGAGTCCCCGCCTGTAAAAACAATCCTGCTTCCCGGATTGAGCTCGATGTATTTTTCCACTTCAAACATTATGCCTGACACAACTCCGGTATTGATGGCGTCCATTGTGCTTCTGCCTGACATACCGGAAGGATAAGACGGCTGCACGAGAGGCAGTCTGTCTGTAAAACGGTGTATGGCATTGAATCTCATGCTCAGACCTGGAGATATGTTGCCTCCTGCGAATCTTCCGTCCGCTGTCAGGAAATCAATCGTAAGAGCCGTTCCGAAATCGAAAATCACGCAGCTCTCACCGGGAAAAAGAGAGGCGGCCCCGACCGCAGCCGCTATCCTGTCCGCCCCCAGAGTCTCCGGAGTGGCATAGTCTATGACCAGAGGCATGGGAGTAAAGGAGTCAAGTCTGATGAATCTGCGGGACAATCTGCCAAGCTCCAGCTCAAGGGACGGTTCCCTTTCCGCCACAGAACACAGGCACACGATATCCGCCTGCCCGTCTCCCTGCAGAAGCGCCTCTGTCTCACTCAGAAGAGTCTGCCTGAGCACTCTCCGCACTCCTTTAATGGACATACCGTCCGACACAGCCAGCTTGCAATAGGACGAGTTCCCTATATCTATCAGTATAATCTTCACAGACAACGGCTTTTAAAAGGAGGACAAATATAATTACAATTTTTGTATAAGATTGTACGCACCCTCGATAGTTTTCACATTTTTTACTGTGATATACAGCTTGTCGTTGTTCTCCTTCAACATATACCGGCTTGCATCCCTGTGCTGGATGTTCTTTATGATATCCGAGAATCTGGAGCTGCGGTAGAAAGGCGACATGGAGTTCGATATGAAGTACATGACCAGCATGCCGTTCTTGAGCACTATCTTCTCAAAGCCTCTTTCCCTGGCCGCCATTCTCAGACGCACTACATATACAAGCTGCTTGAACTCCTCCGGAATAGGACCGAAACGGTCTTCAATATCAGCTATGAAGCGCTGAAGCGACGGTTCGTCGGATATGGAGTCCAGCTCCTTGTACAGACGTATCTTTTCCGAGGTAATGTTTATATAGGAGTCAGGAATAAGAATTTCCAGATCGGTATCCACCACACAGTCCGAAACATATGTCTCGTCCTGCTGCTTCATGCCGGGCATATCCGGAACTGTGCCCTTGATCTCCTCAAATGCCTCGGCAAGAATACGCTGATAGGTTTCGAATCCCATTTCGGCGATATATCCGCTCTGCTCGGCTCCCAGCATATTGCCCATGCCCCTGATATCCAGGTCGCGCATGGCTATATTGAAGCCGCTTCCCAGATCCGAGAATGCCTCTATGGCATCCAGTCTGCGCTTGGCATCATCCGAGAGACTGGTCATGGGAGGCACCACAAGATAGCAATATGCCTTTCTGTTGGAGCGCCCTACCCTGCCGCGCAGCTGATGCAGGTCGCTCAGACCGTAATTCTGGGCCTGGTTGATGATGATGGTGTTGGTGTTGGGAATATCTATGCCGTTCTCTATGATAGTGGTGGCTATAAGCACGTCGTAGTCCCCGGACATATACTCGATAATCTTATTCTCCAGTTCCTTGGGATCCATCTGACCGTGAGCCACACATGTCTTGATACCTGGCACTATCCTTCTGATTATATCCTCCACCTCGTAGATGTCCTGCACCCTGTTGTGAACGAAAAATACCTGACCGCCCCTGCCTGTCTCCTCGTTGATGATGTCCCGGATAGTATCTTCGTTGAAATCTATTATCTCAGTCTGGATAGGCAGACGGTTGGGCGGCGGAGTATTGATTATGGACAGGTCCCTGGCGCCCAGAAGAGAAAACTGAAGCGTCCTCGGTATAGGCGTGGCTGTAAGAGTCAAAGTATCCACGGACAGTTTCAGACGGCGCAGAGCCTCTTTGGCGGCCACACCGAATTTCTGTTCCTCATCGATAATAAGAAGTCCGAGATCCTTAAACGCTATATTCTTGCCTAGAAGACGGTGAGTGCCTATGATTATGTCTATCTTGCCGCTTTTCAGCCTCTCCGTTATATCAGCCACCTCCTTGGCTGTCCTGAGACGGCTAAGATAATCAATCGTGCAGGGGAAATTACGGAGTCTGTCCCTGAAAGTATTGTAATGCTGGAGAGCCAGTATGGTGGTAGGCACCAGTACCGCCACCTGCTTGTTGTCCGCCACCGCCTTGAAAGCCGCTCTCATGGCTACCTCCGTCTTTCCGAACCCGACATCCCCGCAGACCAGACGGTCCATGGGGCAGTCGCTCTCCATATCCCTCTTCACGGCTTCCACCGCCTTTATCTGATCCGGGGTCTCCTCATATTGAAAAGAAGACTCGAACTCCTGCTGAAGAAATGAATCGGGACTGAAAGCAAAACCTTTTGCTACGCGCCGCTGTGAGTAAAGTCTTATGAGATCCTCCGCTATATCCTTTACTTTCGACTTAGCACTGTTTTTTAACTTTTCCCAATTACCGGTACCTAGTTTGTTGATCTTCGGAGGTTTGGTTGCGTCACCAGAACGGTACTTGGATATGCGGTGAAGACCGTGAACAGACACGAACAATACATCATTATCCCTATAAATCAACTTTATCGCCTCCTGCACCTTGCCGTTGATACGGTTCTTCACCAATCCGCCGAAACGTCCTATTCCATGGTCTATATGAACGATATAGTCTCCTTCCTTAAATGAGTTTATATCATTCATCGTAAGTCTCTCGCTCCGCTCCACTGTCCTTTTAAGACGGATACGCCTGTAACGGTCAAATATCTGATGGTCCGTGTATAGGCACACCTTACCGTCATGATCTATGAACCCCTCCTGTATGGTATATTCCATATATTCGAGACTCAGGTCAAAAGATGAGAAAATATTCCTCAACCTTTCAATCTGACTGCGGTTCTCACTCA
Organism: Candidatus Coprenecus stercoravium; assembly: GCA_019116865.1. GTDB lineage: Bacteria > Bacteroidota > Bacteroidia > Bacteroidales > UBA932 > Coprenecus > Coprenecus stercoravium. The sequence continues at coordinate 9,528 of DXAW01000061.1, forward strand.
TGACATACACCTTATAACCGTCATTTCTACGGGACTTTATATCGGATGCCAGAAGTTCGAAATTCTTATTGAACGCAGGCTGCGGAGATGTATTGAAATCTACCGTAACATCAGCATCGTGCCTGTGGAGAGGTGACAGATATACTTTCTTATGGGAGAACGCACCGCCCTCATCCAGTTCATCCATACCTGAGACCCATATCACTGCGTCATCGGGAAGAATACTGTAGACAGAGCAATAGTCTTCACTTCCGTCTTCCGCCGAAGTTATATTCGGATATACATTAAGCACCTCAATGGAATCACCGCATGTATGCTGGGTATTGGCATCGAACATCCGTATATCCTCAACGTCATCTCCGAAAAAATCCAATCTGTACGGTTTGTCATTGTTATAGGAGAACAAGTCTATGATACCGCCTCTCACCGCATATTCCCCAGGCCTTGAGACAAAATCCACACGAGTAAAACCAAGACCGTAAAGCTCGTCCTGTAATTTTTCAAAAGACACAGAAGTACCTTTCCTTATTCTCAGAACAGCATCGGATATTTTTTTACGGTCCGGTATATATTCCTCAAAGGCTTCCTTATAACCTGCCAGCAAAAGATATTTGCCCTCGTAGTTACCGTCAACATAATCAGTAAGCGCACTTACCGCAGCAGTACGCTGGACTTTAGCCGACATGTCTTTCGAAGTCCCTTTGAGTGTTCTCACATCTGAAGTAGGAAAGAAAAATACATTCTCGTCTCCTATTATATTATATAGGTCATTGACACAAGCAGCGGCTCCATCCTTGTCCGGAAGAAGCACAAGATGTATTCCGCTTTTTACAGAGTCTGCTATTGCAAAAGCCTTTGCTGAAGAATATAAACCATTGACATCCACAATATTGACACTGTTGTCCATTATAGATTTTCCGAGAAGTTCCAGACTTTCTCTTTTCAACAGTCCGTCTATTTTCCGGTTCATTTCCTATTAATAACCTTGTTAATATCTTTTAGTAAGTTTTTTTTATTATTTGAAATCTCCGCTTACCAAACACAATTTTCATATTTCAAAATAATGACAAAATTATTTATAAAATTTTATCAAGATTTTATCAACAGCTTTTCATCATTCGAATTTTTCATATATCATTGAAAAATCCAGGTCATTACATATTTTATCAACATATCCACATGCTAAAATAATAATCAAAGAGATTTTAAAAAACAATCTTTATATTTGTAAGATATTTTTAGCGGTTATGGATAACGTTGATTTCGATGCAAGGGCTCAAAGTGCCATCAAAGATAGTGATTTTGAGGGAAAAATAAGACCGCAGGGATTTGAAGAATTTTCCGGTCAGGACAAAATAATTGAGAATCTGAAGATTTTTGTCAAGGCGGCCCTTCTGAGAGGTGAGGCCCTGGACCATATTCTTCTTCATGGTCCTCCGGGTCTTGGCAAGACCACGCTTGCACATATAGTTGCCAATGAGCTTGGGGTCAATATGAAAATCACCTCAGGACCTATACTGGACAAGCCTGGAGATCTGGCAGGACTACTTACAGGTCTGGAGACCGGAGATGTGCTGTTTATAGACGAGATACACCGTCTTTCGCATGTTGTGGAGGAGTACCTGTATTCTGCGATGGAGGATTTCACCATCGATATCATGATAGACAAGGGTCCTGGTGCGAGGTCGGTGCAGATAGGTCTCAATCATTTCACTTTGATAGGTGCGACTACTCGCAGCGGCCTTATAACGTCTCCTCTGAGAGCCAGATTCGGTATCAACGCTCATCTGGAATACTACGATGCGGCCGTACTGCGCAATATCATAATACGCAGTGCCCGTATTCTTAATATTGAGATTGAGGACAAAGCGGCTATGGAAATAGCTTTGAGAAGCCGCGGTACACCACGTATAGCCAATTCACTACTCAGAAGAGTAAGGGATTTCGCCCAGGTGAAAGGCTCCGGTTTCATAGATCTTGAGATAGCGTCCTATGCGCTTGATGCTCTGAATATAGACAAAAGAGGTCTTGACTCTATAGATAACAAGATACTCAACACCATTATTTATAAGTTCAAGGGAGGTCCTGTGGGATTAGGTACCATAGCTACTGCTGTGGGAGAGGATCCTGGTACCATAGAAGAAGTATATGAGCCTTATCTTATAAAAGAAGGATTCATACACCGTACTCCAAGAGGACGGGAAGCGACTGATTTGGCTTACAAGCATCTTGGAGTTGACAAGTATTCTCCTGACACGTTGTTTCATAATTTGCAGGCATGAAAGTTCTGATGGTGGCTGACGCGCGGAGCGTGCATACTAGGAGATGGGCTGTTGCTTTGAAAGATAAAGGAATAGACGTGATGTTGTATTCCATATTTCCTTCTCAGGACAGTTTTTTCCAGGAGCATTCCATAAAGTTGTATGTATTCGATTTATTTACATACAAATCTATGTCAGGACTCAAGTCCAGGATTTCCTGGCTTGCAAGGCACCGTGATGCTGTCAGAAATCTTAAGTCTGTCATAGCGTGTGAGTCTCCGGACATACTTCATGCTCATTATGCCACCAGTTCTGGACTTATATCGGCTCTGACAGGTTTTCACCCTTTTATAATTTCTGTCTGGGGCAGCGATGTATATGAATTTCCATATCAGTCTCTAATTAACCGATTGACTGTAAAGTATATTTTCAAAAGTGCCGACAGAGTATTGTCTACCAGTCATATAATGGCCAGGCAGGCGATGCTCTTCACTTCCAAAACGATATTAGTTACGCCGTTTGGAGTGGATATTGGGTTGTTCAGAAAAATAAACGGCGGTACAAAGCATCCGTTTGTAATCGGAAATGTCAAGGCTTTGTCCGGAAAGTACGGTATAGATGTGCTTATACGTTCATTCAGACTGATAAGGGACAAAAATCCGGGTCTTGACTGCCGGCTTGTCATCGTGGGTGACGGGCCGTGCGGTGATGAATACAGGCGTCTGGTATCGGAACTGGGTATGGATGATTATGTAACTTTTACCGGAAGAGTGCCGAATGACAAGCTTCCGGAGTATTATAATTCGTTTTCAGTAGCAGTATCACTTTCGGACAGTGAGAGTTTCGGAGTGGTGGCAGTTGAGGCCATGGCCTGTGAGTGTCCGGTTATAGTCTCTGATGCAGACGGGTTTAAGGAGGTCGTTGAGGACGGTGTCACAGGTTTTATAGTGCCGAGGCGTAATCCGGAGGCTGCTGCTTACGCTGTTCAGAAATTCATAGATAATCCTGAGCTGGCTGCGAAGATGGGTAAGGCAGGCAGGGAAAGAGTATGCGGACTTTACAACTGGGATGACAATGTGACTTCAATGATAGGAATATATAGCGGTATATACGATGGCGGAAGATCTTAAAAGCAAGACAGCTAAAGGAGTGGGCTGGGGATTTGTCGAGAATATACTCGGCTCGGGCATTACTGCTTTGGCCAATATAGTGCTTGCGAGGATACTGTCACCTTCCGATTTCGGCATCATCAGTATGACCACTATTTTTATTACACTGTCAACATCTTTGGTAGACAGTGGATTTACAGGTGCATTGACCAGGAAAAAAGAAGTGTCGGGAGCCGACCTCAATACGGTTTTTTATTTCAACCTTACTGTAAGTTGCCTGCTGTATCTGATATTGTTTTTCTGCTCTCCTTTCATCGCTGCGTTTTTCTCTCAGGACATATTGGTACCTATTATCCGAATTTTAAGTCTATCATTGATAATCAATGCTCTTGGTATAGTTCAGAAAGTCCTTTTCGTCAGGCGTATCGATTTTAAGACGCAAGCCGGCATATCCCTTGCGGCCTCAGTGACGGCCGGAGGCTTGTCCATAGCGGCTGCTGTAATGGGTTACGGAGTATGGAGTCTTGTTATTCTCCAGTTGACCAAGCTGGTGGTCAATACGATACTCTTATGGGTATTCTCCAGCTGGCATCCAGGCTTTGGTTTTTCCAGAGCCAGTTTCCGGGACATGTTCTCTTTTGGAGGACGGCTTCTTATCACGTCTATAGTCAGTACATTATGGAATGAATTATATTCTATCATCATAGGCAGGATATATTCTCCTTCCATCCTCGGTCAATATTCCAGAGCAGACAAAATCAAGGGCATGGTTACCTCAAATGTAAGCATGGTCATGCAGAAAGTCAGCTATCCTGTCCTGTCATCGATACAGGACGAGGGTCAGCGGCAGATACACGTGTATAGTAAAGTATTGAAAACCACAGTACTTATATCGTTTACAGCTGTTCTTGGACTTTGGGCTGTGGCCGGACCGTTTGTTGTCACGGTTTTCGGGGAGCAGTGGCTGCCTGCCGTGGATTATCTCAGGATTCTATGTCTGTCAGGACTGTTTCTGCCGCTTATGATATGCAGTGCAAATGTCATCAATGCTGACGGACGTTCTGATATCACGCTGATACTGGAGATAGTCAAGACAGTGATGGCCCTGATACCTGTAGTCTTCGGTATAGTATTCAGTGTAGAGGCTCTGCTGTGGTCTATGGTCGGGGTTTATGCTGTGCTTTTCATTATACACGCCGTATGCGTGTCAAAAGTCATACATTATTCCGTGATGTCCCAGATAAAGGACATACTGCCCGTTCTTGCCGTTTCAGCTGTCATGGCTTTTATTGTCAATCTGTTGAATTTTCTTGATTTGAGACCTTGGGTTCTGCTTCTGCTCCAACTTTTCTGCGGAGGTCTGATAATAGTCTTCACCTACGAACTGGTATATAAAAATGCGGAATACAGGGATATAAGAAATGAAATTGTAAAATTGTTCAGAAAGTACCTATGTCCGGAAAAATCTCGATAATAATAGTCAATTACAATACAGGCTCACTGCTGCGGAATTGCCTTAAGAGCATTCAGGACACTATCACGGTCGATTATGAAGTGATAGTCGCGGATAATGCCTCTACGGACGAGTCTTTGCGGTTGTGCTCTGATTTTGAGTTGGATTCCAGATTCAAGATACTGCGTCTGGAGAGTAATGTAGGTTTTGCCAGGGCAAATAACATAGCTGTGGACAGCAGTACAGGCTCGATACTGCACTTCCTGAACCCGGATACGGAGGTCAGTGCGGATTTGAACCGGGATTATGAGACTGTGACGGCGGCTCCCGACGATGTCTATGTCAATCCTCTGCTCAATCCAGACGGTACCGTTGAGAACAGGCCCAAGCCTCTGCCGCTGATCAGGGATATGTTTTTCTGGTATTTCTGCAGAAAAAAGGCCAGAAAGTGGTACAAAGGAGCATCGGTAATTATATCCAGAGATAATTTCGAGAAGATAGGAAGGTGGTCCGAGGATTATTTCATGTACACGGAGGATCTGGATCTATTTTATACCCTCTGGCGTTACGGCATACGTGTCACTCCCCTGTCCTCTACTATTTTCCATTATGGCGGAGGCAGCAGTTCGCGCAGGTGGACGGACCTGGAGAGGGAGGTGATGGTCCAACGTTCAACAAGGATTTTCTATCAGAAGTATTTTTCTAAGTTTCAATACGTTGCGATAAAGCTCTACTTCATTTTCCACTATCTTCTGAAGAATCCGCGCAGGGTTCCGGGAGACATAAAGGCCTGGAGGTTGAGCCGTAATCAATGAAAGTTTTGCAAAAGTGCCGAAAAGTGAGTAAAATTGCACCAAATTTTAATTCTTTAGATACATTATGGAGGATAAGTTAATTTCCAAAGTACCCGAAGGTCCTTTGGCTGAAAAATGGACTAAGCATAAAGCCGCTATCCGTGTTGTCAGCCCTGCCAATAAGAGAAAGCTAGACATTATCGTTATCGGTACCGGACTTGGCGGAGCCTCTGCCGCTGCCACACTCGGTGAGCTCGGTTACAACGTCAAGATTTTCTGCATCAGCGACTCTCCCCGCCGTGCGCATTCAATTGCCGCTCAGGGAGGTATCAATGCTGCCAAGAACTACCAGAATGACAATGACTCTGTCTACCGTCTCTTCTACGACACTATCAAGGGAGGTGACTACCGCAGCAGGGAGGCCAATGTCTACCGTCTTGCAGAGGTCAGCAACCTTATTATCGACCAGTGCGTGGCACAGGGAGTTCCTTTCGCACGTGATTACGGCGGACTGCTCGACAACCGCTCCTTCGGCGGTGCTCAGGTAAGCCGTACATTCTATGCCCGCGGTCAAACCGGACAGCAGCTCCTCCTCGGAGCCTATGCTTCCCTGAACCGTCAGATTGCCAAGGGTACTGTCAAATCCTATCCCCGTCATGAGATGCTTGAGCTGGTGGTAGTTAACGGTGAGGCGAAGGGTATCATCACCCGCAACCTCGTCACCGGAGCAATCGAGCGTTTCGGTGCGCATGCCGTAGTGCTGGCATCCGGAGGTTACGGCAATACGTATTTCCTCTCCACCAACGCCATGAACTCCAACGGTTCGGCAGCATGGCACTGCTACAAGAAAGGCGCTTACTTCGCAAATCCCTGCTTTGCCCAGATTCATCCTACCTGTATTCCCGTACACGGAGACCAGCAGTCCAAGCTGACTCTGATGAGTGAGTCATTGAGAAATGACGGCCGTATCTGGGTACCCAAGAAGATGGAGGATGTCAAGAGACTCAGGGCCAAAGAGATAAAAGGTTCTCAAATACCTGAGGAGGACCGTGACTACTATCTCGAGCGCAGGTATCCCGCATTCGGAAACCTTGTTCCCCGTGATGTGGCTTCCCGTGCAGCAAAGGAGAGATGCGACGCAGGCTATGGTGTCAACGAGACCGGTCTGGCAGTGTTCCTGGATTTCTCATCTGCTATTGCAAGGCTTGGAAAAGACACTATCACAGCCCGTTACGGCAACCTTTTCCAGATGTACGAGAAGATTACCGGCGTTAACCCCTACGAGGAGCCGATGATGATATATCCCGCCATTCACTATACCATGGGCGGTATCTGGGTGGACTACAACCTCCAGACCACCATTCCCGGTCTGTACGCTATCGGTGAGGCCAACTTCTCCGACCACGGCGGCAACCGTCTCGGAGCATCAGCCCTCATGCAGGGTCTGGCGGACGGATATTTCATCCTCCCCTACACTATCGGCGACTATCTGTCACACAAGATTCAGGAGCCCAAGGTAAGCACAGACACACCTGAGTTCGAGGAGGCTGAGAAGTCAGTCAGGGAAAGAATCAATTATTTCCTCAACAACAAGGGTACCCAGCCTGTGGACTACTACCACAAGAAACTCGGTCACATCATGTGGGAGAAAGTCGGCATGGCCCGTGACAAACAGGGACTTGAGGAAGCTATCAAAGAGATTCACGAGCTTCGTGAGCAGTACATGAAGGACGTCTACGTTCCCGGTACCAACGAGGAGTTCAACCAGGAACTTGAGAAAGCCCTCCGTGTAGCCGACTTCTTCGAAATCGGCGAGCTGATGGCCCGTGACGCCCTCAACAGGAACGAGTCCTGCGGCGGTCACTTCAGAGTGGAGATGCAGACACCTGACGGTGAGACCCTCCGTGATGACGAGCACTATCAGTATGTCAGCGCCTGGGAATATGCCGGCGAGGGCAAAGATCCTATTTTCCACAAGGAAGATCTTGTATTTGAGTTTGTTAAGCCTTCAACACGTAACTATAAAGACTAAGGAGGGGTATTATTATGAATTTTACTTTGAAAGTATGGCGTCAGCAGAACGCCAAAGCAAAAGGACATTTCGAAACATACAAGGTATCAGATATCTCGCCTGATACTTCTTTCCTCGAGATGCTCGATATCCTCAACGATCAGTTGATACGTGAGGGCAATGACCCGGTGGCAGTCAACAAGGGCTGCAAGAATTCGGGTCCTATAGCATTTGACCATGACTGCCGCGAGGGTATCTGCGGTATGTGCTCGCTCTATATCAACGGCCACCCTCATGGTCCTGACAGTGAGATTACTACATGTCAGCTGCATATGCGCAAATTCAAGGACGGTGACACTATTACCATCGAGCCTTGGAGAAGTGCCGGTTTCCCCATTATCAAGGACCTGGTGGTCAATAGGGGAGCTTTTGACAAGATACTCCAGGCAGGTGGATTTATCTCCATCAACGCCGGTTCTGCCCAGGATGCCAATGCGATACCTATTCCCAAGCAGAAAGCTGACGAGAGTATGGACGCAGCGGCCTGCGTAGGTTGCGGAGCATGTGTGGCTACCTGCAAGAACGGTTCAGCCATGTTGTTCGTCGCAGCCCGTGTCAGCTCACTGGCTCTGCTGCCTCAGGGTCGTCCCGAGGCTGCGCGCAGGGCTAAGGCAATGGTAGCCAAGATGGACGAGCTTGGATTCGGTGCCTGCACCAACACCCAGGCATGCCAGAGTGAGTGCCCTAAGGGTATCACTGTCAGCCATATCGCCCGTCTTAACCGTGAGTTCCTCTGTGCCAAACTGAAGGACTAGTATGGAGTACTTTGTCACCTGTGGCGGGATACCTGTACACGTTTCCGAAAGCGGAAAGGGTGACAACACGATAGTGCTTCTCCACGGTTATCTGGAGACGCTTTATATATGGGAAGAATTCAGGACTTTGCTCCCGGGTTCTTCCCGTATTGTTTCTATAGACCTTCCTGGTCTTGGACTTACCGGGACGGACCCTGAAATCGATACTATGGAGTTTGACGCAGCGGTGCTGCTTGCTCTGCTGGACAGGCTCGGTGTCGAGAAACCTTGGATTATAGGTCATTCGATGGGCGGTTATGTCGCCCAGCGTTTTCTGAGAGATTATCCAGAAAGGCTTTCAGGTATCATCAATATCAATTCAACGCCTTATGCTGATGATCCGGGCAGGGCTGATGACCGCCGCAGGGAGATAGACTTTATCCTCAACGGCAAGCTTGTCCAGCTGGCTCAGATAGCCGTGCCTAATATGTACAGTAAGGCGAATCTTAGAAAGTGCGATGAGAAGATAACCGAGACAGTCGAGATATGCGAGACACATGACCCCTCGGGTGTGGCGGCCGTGGTCAGGGGATTGATGTCGCGTGACGACAATGTCGATATTCTGTCTTCTCCCAAGGTCCCTGTAATGTTTATTCACGGGGATTCCGATATCTATCTTCCCCAACCGGCAGTAGAGCGTATTAAGGCCGATTTACCGGGCTGTACGCACGTTACAGTACCTGATACTGCCCACTGTACGTTTATCGAATCTCCGGAGGCTACAGCGGCTCTGGTCCGTGAGTTTATCAGTAAAGGAGGTTGTTGAACGGATATCTTCCCTCGTGAATCGACCTGACCATCTGGTAGAGATCTTTTCTTAGCTTCTCAATGTTGATTTTTTTCTTGGCCGAGATGAAGATGCAAGCTGAGTTTTCCTTTGCCACCCACATCTTCTCAAGTCTCTCAAGCGGAATATTCTCAGGCTTTTCCTCTTCGAAATCGTATTCGCTTTTCTCCTTGTAGTTGTAGGCGTCAATCTTGTTGAATATCATGTAGATAGGCTTGTCCTTCGCACCTATGTCGAGTAGGGTGGAGTTGACTGCGTTTATCTGCTCCTCGAAGTCAGGATGCGAGATGTCCACCACATGAAGCAGAATATCCGCTTCCCGAACCTCGTCAAGCGTGCTTTTGAATGACTCAATGAGCTGCGTGGGCAGTTTTCTTATGAAGCCTACAGTGTCTGAGAGCAGGAAAGGGACGTTCTCAATGACTACTTTCCTGACAGTCGTGTCCAGTGTGGCGAACAGCTTGTTTTCGGCAAATACATCGCTCTTAGAGAGCAGATTCATCAAGGTGCTTTTTCCTGCATTGGTATATCCGACAAGGGATACACGTACAAGCGACCCTCTGTTGCCGCGCTGAGAGGACATCTGTCTGTCTATTTTTTTCAGCTGCTCCTTAAGCAGGCTTATTTTATTGAGGATAATACGCCGGTCGGTCTCTATCTGACTCTCTCCGGGGCCTCTCATGCCGATACCTCCCCTCTGTCTTTCCAAGTGTGTCCACATACGGGTAAGTCTTGGCAGAAGGTACTGATACTGAGCCAGCTCTACCTGAGTCTTAGCATAGGCCGTCTTCGCTCTCTGGGCGAAGATATCGAGTATGAGATTGGTTCTGTCAAGGATTCTGCACTGCAGTTCTCTTTCCAGGTTTCTAAGCTGTGACGGAGAAAGCTCGTCATCGAAAAGCACGAGCTTGATTTCCTTCTCCTCGATGTAGCTCTTGATTTCCTCCAGTTTTCCCGTGCCTACGTAGGTCCGGGAGTTGGCCTTCTCCATGCGCTGCGTGAATCTCTTTTCGCTTTGCGCTCCGGCTGTCAGTGCCAGAAACTCCAGCTCGTCAAGATTCTCCTTGACTCTCCATTCGTCTGTGCCCTGCGGTATGACTGATACCACAACGGCTCTTTCCACATTTGTTTCCTCGTTCATGTATGTATTTAAAAAAATGAGGCTGACTCTTTTCAGGGACAGCCTCACATAGATTTTAACCGTGCGTGTTAGTTCCTAAGTGTGAAGACTATAGGGAAGTTGAAGGTCACACGTACCGCTTTATCCCTCTGACGTCCAGGAGTCCACTTCGGAGACTTCTTGACCACGTCTATAGCAGCCTGGTCAAGTGAAGGGTCCACACCTCTGAGCACTCTTACGTTGGTAATGGAACCGTCTGCCTCGATAGTGAACTGGAGGAACACACGTCCGGAAATACCGTTCTCGCGGGCCACTTCAGGATAGGTGATGTGCTGGTAGATCCATTTCTGGAACTCAACATTGGGGTCTCCGCCGTTGAATGTAGGACGTTCCTCTACTACCTGATAGGGCACTGCCTCCTCGATAATCTCCTCATCTACGACCTCGGCCACGTAGTCCATAATCTCTACACCCATGTCCGCATCGTCCTCAAGGCTGATGAACAGGTCTGTATCTACGACGATGTCATCGTCAACGACCTCAATCATGTCTGAGAGTACGGGCACCTTGGGTGCTTCAGGCGGCGGGGGAGGAGCCTCTGTGGTGACAGGAACTTGTTCTACTTCTATTGGAGCAGCCTCTTCCTGCTGTATGACCGACTCGGCCTTCTCGGAAGTCTGCCACTCGAAAGCAGCAAGTACGACTACGAGAGCGATAATAAGTCCAAGCTCTCTGTAGAACATCTTTCTGTTCTCTAGGTTGGCTTTCTCGGATTTTTTAATTTCCATTGTATTTCAGAATTTCTAATTTTCCACGTGTAAAATTAGATATAATTTCCTAATTACAACAAAATTTGTTGAAAAATCTGTTAAAAACACTAGATAAGTCCGAGGTCGTGAAGTATCTTATTGGTGTTTCTCTGCTTCTCGGCACCTTCGTGGAATCTCTTCTTCTCGTCTTCGGAGAGTTTGATTTTGACGATTCTCTCAACACCCTTACGTCCGATTACGATGGGAACTCCGAGGCAGATGTCCTCTTCTCCGTATTCACCGTTCTGAGGTACGCTGCAGGGGATGATTCTCTTCTCGTCGTGCAGGATGGCTCTTACGATGCTGGCTGCGCAGGCGCCCGGAGCGTAGAAAGCGGAGGTTCCCATCAGTTTGGTGATGGTGGCGCCGCCTACCATTGTATCTGCTATTACCTTTTCTCTCTTGGCCTTGTTGAGAAGTTTCTCGACATCACCGCCTTTATATTTTACGCTGCTCATCAGAGGCACCATAGTGGCGTCGCCGTGTGCTCCGATAACCATACCGTCTATATCGCATACAGGGGCATTGAGAGCCTGGCTGAGGTAGAAGTTGAATCTGCTGCTGTCCAGGGCGCCGCCCATACCGATCAGGTGGTTCTTCTTGATGTTGCAGGTCTTGTATGCGAGGTAGGTCATGGTGTCCATAGGGTTGGAGACCATAACGATGAATGCGTTGGGTGAGAACTTCACTATGTTGCCTACCACTTCGCTGACGATTTTGGCGTTGGTTCCGATAAGATCCTCTCTGGACATACCGGGTTTGCGGGGCATACCTGATGTCACTACTACTACATCCGATCCGGCTGTGGCTTTGTAATCGTTGGTCACTCCGGTGATTCTGGAGTTGATTCCCATTATTTTTGCAGACTGCTGGATGTCGATGGCTTTGCCTTCAGCATATCCTTCCCTCACGTCGAGAAGTACGATTTCCTTTGCGATGTTCCAGCTTGCGAGGACGTTGGCGCAGGTAGCTCCTACGTTGCCGACGCCGATAACACTAACTTTTGACATAGTTGTAATTTATTTAATTAATTTTACACAAAATTTCAAGCAAAAATCAGACCGCATGATAAGATTCGAAGTCATAGATGCAACCTTCAATTTGCGTCACAAAAATGCAATTAAAAATTGGATTAAAGAAATCATTTTGAGCAAAAATCGCAGGGTAGGGGACATCAATTATGTTTTCGCAGACGACAGTTATGTGCTTGATGTCAACCGTACTTATCTCTCACATGATTACTATACGGATATAATAACCTTTGACACATCTGATTATGAGGGAATTACCTCCGCCGGAGCGGTTTCGGCGGACATTGTGATAAGTCTGGATACGGTGCTCGCCAATTCGCGGACATACGGTTCATCTTTTTCGAGAGAGCTTTACCGGGTCATGATTCATGGTATACTTCATCTGACAGGTAATGATGATCTTACTCCGGAAGAAGCTGAGCTTATGCGTCAGGCTGAGGACGAAGCGCTTAGTCTGCTGCCTCAGTTCCAGATATCAGATGACCAGATATATACTACAGTAGAGAAATGAGGACGGATTTCGATATAATCGTAGTCGGAGCAGGTCATGCCGGATGCGAGGCGGCTGCGGCAGCCGCTAACATGGGTGCGCGGGTGCTTCTTATTACAATGGATCTCAATAAGATAGCCCAGATGTCATGCAACCCGTCAGTCGGTGGCATAGCAAAGGGCCAGATAGTCAGAGAGATAGATGCGTTAGGCGGGTATATGGGAATAGTTACTGATGCCAGTACGCTGCAATTCCGGATGCTGAACCGCTCCAAAGGCCCGGCGATGTGGAGTCCCAGGGCGCAGTGCGACAGGATGGCTTTTTCCCAGAACTGGCGCTGGATTCTGGAAAATATCCCCAATCTCAGTATGTGGCAGGATACTGTTTCTGAATTCGAGTTTTCAGATGACGGCAGTATCTCCGGGCTAAGGACTTCGCTTGGTGGTCGGTTCACAGCCGGATATTATATTCTGACTGCCGGAACATTTCTCAACGGGAAGATATTTGTCGGGGACCGCATGGTAGTAGGAGGCAGAGTGGCGGAGCCGGCTTCATTCGGTATCTCCTCACAGCTTTCCGGGCGCGGAATCACGATGTCACGAATGAAGACAGGAACGCCTCCCAGGGTGGACATAAGGTCAGTGGATCTGTCAAAATTGATTCTCCAGACCGGAGACCAGGAGCCTGAGAAGTTTTCCTACCTGCCATATCTGTCTTCGGTGCAGCGGAAGGATATCACTCAGATGAACTGCTATATCGCGCACACCAATCCCGAGGTTCATGACATACTCCGCTCTGGTTTTGATAAGTCGCCCCTTTTCTCCGGAAAGATTACCGGCATAGGACCCCGTTATTGTCCAAGCATCGAGGATAAGCTGCGGACATTCGCAGATAAGGACTCGCATCAGGTATTTCTCGAGCCGGAGGGGCGTACTTCTACAGAGTACTATCTTCAAGGCTTCTCCTCGTCGCTCCCGTTCGAGGTACAGTTGAGTGCTCTTACCCACGTCTCAGGATTTGAGCATGTTCATTTGCTCCGTCCTGCGTATGCGATAGAGTACGATTATTTCGATCCTGTTCTTCTGGACCATACCCTGCGCTCCAGGGTCATTCCCAATCTATATCTGGCCGGTCAGGTCAACGGAACCACCGGTTACGAGGAAGCGGCTGCGCAAGGAATAGTGGCGGGCATCAATGCCACGCTGCGTTTATCCGGTAGGGAGGAGCTGGTGCTTTCCAGAGATTCTTCTTACATAGGCGTCCTTATAGATGATCTGGTCACAAAGGGTGTTGATGAGCCTTACCGAATGTTCACCTCACGGGCCGAATACCGAATACTGCTCAGACAGGACAATGCAGACGAGCGTCTGACCGACCTTGCGCATTCCATAGGTCTTGCTACGGATTTCCGTAGCGAAGTGCTTGCCAGAAAGCGGAAAGTAAAGAGGTCAATAGTGTCGGCCCTACAGACCACCAAGCCAAAGCCCGAGCAGGTTAATCCTCTCCTGTCCTCGCTGTCCTCTTCTCCCATCACTGCCACAAAGTCTTTGTCTGAGCTGCTGGTACGTCCGCAGCTTTCTATCGAAAGTCTTTACCAGTATGTTCCACGTGGAACGAAGTCCGCGATATCGCGCAGTGCGAAGATAAGTTTTGAATATGATTTTCTGCCGTCTGCAACTTGTATTCCGGACACATTAAAGTTAGCGCTTCCGACTCCTAAATCTAACGTGTCGCTTTTCGCTCAAGCTTTCCAATCAGCTGAGATTCAGATAAAATACTCCGGCTATATCGAACGTGAGTCGGCTCGGGCCTCAAAATTGAAGTCTCTCGAAAAGTTGCGTATACCTGATAATTTTGACTATTCCAAACTAGAGTCAATATCAATTGAGGCCAGGCTTAAACTTACACGTCATAGACCTGCGACTATCGCCGAGGCTTCAAGGATTCCTGGCGTCTCTCCATCGGATATATCAGTTTTGCTAGTGTATTTCGGTCGATGAAGATTGTTCCACGTGGAACCTATTCCATAGTAAAGCTAAGAAGGGCGGTGTCTGAAATGCTGATGCCGCCTTTTGTTTTGGCCAGCAGAAACGGCTCCTTTTCCCCTGCACCGGGTAGATGAAGCTGCGTGCTGATGGCGTCTGGAAAGAGTGTCTTGATGCCGGAGAGCAGTTCGTCTAAGTCTTTTCCGCCGGCTTCTTCGCAAAGAATCATCGCAGAGGAGTCTTGTTCGGAGTTAGGAACGGCTATAAAATAAGCGTCCCCGTCATTGATTTCAATGGCTTGCCCGTGACAGTAATCGGTATATTCCAGAATATATCCGCACTCATCTATGCTCCATTCAAATAATTCATTCTGGTGGTGATGAAGAGAGCGTAGGTAGAAAAGCCGTTCGGGTGTCAGCCTTTTATATTTTATAATTCCTGGAATGGATGGAAGTGAAAGGATGGAGGTGAAGCGTGTAATGGTGTTTGAGTATCCTTGTCTGGAGTAATATTCGAAGAGGGAGTGTGATGCCGGTCGCAAAATGAAAAATGATAACCCTTGTCCGAATCCGTTTTTTTCTGTTTCAGACAGTAGGGTACGGGCGTAATTGCGACCTCTGTAATCAGGATGCGTGCATACTCCGTAGACATATCCGCCGTAAAGGCCATGGTGCCGTATAGGGAAGACAGAAAGAGCAGAGACTAAAGCCGAGGATATCTCCAGTACGTATGTCCGGCAGAGTCTTAATCCTTTGTTGAAAAAGAGGTCCAGGAACTGACTGTCTGCATCGAAGCATAGTCTCCACAGTTCTCTGAGTGCCGGCATGTCGGTCTCTTGTACAGAACGGATAACAGGTCTCATGATATTAAATAAAAAGGCCGGACACTTTTTGCGGCCGGCCTGATGTGTGTATTCCCGAATGAGTTAGATAAGGGCTGAGTATGCGTCTGCGTCCAGGAGAGCATTAACCTCTGAGGGATTTGACATTTTAATCTTAATCATCCAGCCTTCTCCGTAAGGGTCGCTGTTGACAGTCTGAGGAGCATCCTCAAGTCCTGCGTTAACTTCGATAATCTCGCCGGAAACAGGCATGAATGCGTCAGCTACAGTCTTTACAGCCTCGATAGCTCCGAAAACTTCTTCTTTAGCGAGATTCTCGCCCTGAGTCTGGATGTCTACGAAAACGATGTCTCCGAGCTGGTCCTGAGCGTAGTCAGTGATACCTACAGTTGCGATATCTCCATCTACTTTGACCCATTCGTGATCTTTTGTGTACTTCAAATTGCTAGGAATGTTCATAACCGGTTATTGTTAAATGTTAAACTGATGCAAATTTATTAAAAAGTAGTGAGTCTGCAATGGGTCTAGAGGATTTTTAAAGCTTTTTTAATAATGTCCTCCAAAGTCAGTCCCGGCTCTTTTCTTACAATAGATGCAACGGCTTTTTCCACAGCGCTTTTGGTGAAGCCGAGCATAATCAGGGCGGAGCAGGCTTCAGCGGTGTTGGCTCCGGTTCCGCTTCCGGTAAGGTCTATCTGCGCGCTGCTTCCTCTGGCTATCTTGTCCTTTAGCTCTATTATGACTTTCTGCGCAGTTTTCAGGCCAATGCCCTTGACTGCCTTTATACGGTTGACGTCTCCGGAAGCGATAGCCGTGGATACCTCGTCGGCAGTCAGTGACGAGAGTACCATCCGGGCTGTATTCGGTCCGATGCCGGATACTGATACGAGCAGTGAGAAGATGCGTCTCTCTTCCTTGTCGGAGAATCCGTACAAAGTCTCTTCATCTTCTCTAATATGGTGATACACATACACTTTAGCCTCGTGACAATCCCGAAGTCTCTCATATGTGTTGAGTGATATCTGGAGCAGGTAGCCGATGCCTCCGCATTCTATTACTGCCTCCGCCGGATTCAGTTCTTCAATGCTGCCTTTGATGTAGTCATACATAAATAGAACAGATAGATATTTTTCTGCAAAAATAATTACTTTTGTGAGAATTTTGACAAGCAGTCATGAATCCTAAGATAGAAAAAATCCGGGAACAGTTTCCTTATATAAAAAGTACTGTATGTGACGGCCGGCCTTTGGTCTATTTCGACAGCGCGGCCACATCGCAGAAGCCGTCGAGTGTCATCTCACTTGCCGGAGAATGGCTGTCTGAAGCCAATGCCAATGTTCACAGGGCTATGTACGGTATGGCGGCCAAGGCTACGGACAACTACGAGGCCGGAAGGGACGCAGTACGTTCCCTGCTCAATGCGGAATATCGGGAGGAAATAGTCCTTACCTCCGGTACCACGGCATCTATTAATCTGTTAGCCAATGTTTTCGGGCAGAAATACATCGCTCCCGGAGATGAGATACTTCTTTCCGAAGGGGAGCATCATTCCAATATCGTTCCCTGGCAGATGCTTTGTCAACGAAGCGGGGCCAGGCTCCGGTTTTTCCCTGTGGATGATAATGGATGTTGGCGTCTGGATGAGGCGGAGCGGATCCTGGCGGAGGGGAAGGTCCGGATAGTTTCGGCGGCCCATATCTCCAATGTTCTCGGGCTTGTCAATCCGGTGGAGGAACTTACGGCCATGGCTCACCGTTATGGAGCGTTGGTACACCTTGACGGGGCGCAGGGTATCGTACACGAGGTGGTGGATGTCCGGCGCATCGGCTGCGACTTTTATTCTTTCTCAGGTCACAAGCTTTATGCCCTGACGGGTTCAGGTGTGCTTTATGGTAAAAAGGAGGTCCTTGAGACACTACCGCCGTGGATGGGAGGAGGCGAGATGGTGGATACGGTCACATTTGAGAAGACTACTTATGGTCCGGTTCCGTTGAGATTCGAGGCCGGTACGCCTAATTTCATAGCGCAGGCGTCATTGAAGCCCGCTATTGACTTTGCCGCTTCGATACGGATACCTGAGGTAAAAGAAGAAGAGCACCGGATGACGGCTTATCTCAGTGAGGAGTTGAGGACAATCTCAGGTCTGAGGATTTTCGGTACAGGGGAGAGGAAGGCGCCTCTGTTCTCGTTCACGGTGGACGGGGCGCATCACAGTGACATAGCGGTCCTGCTGGACAAGATGCATGTGGCCGTGCGCTCCGGTCTGATGTGCTCGGAGCCGCTGATAAACAAGTTCGGCCGCACGGGCATGGTACGTGTGTCTCTCGCACCGTACAATACGCTGGAAGAATGTGAGTATTTTGTAAAATCGCTCAGAAGAGCAGTAAATATGTTGGTATAATGGAAATGACAATCAAGGAAAAGCAGCAGGAGATAGTGGACGAGTTCTCCGCTTTTGGAGACTGGATGGATAAATACGAGTATCTGATAGAGCTTGGACATTCGCTTCCGGTCATAGACGAGAAATACAAGCAGGATGACCGTCTGATAAAGGGCTGTCAATCCCGGGTCTGGCTTAATACAGAGTTCAGCGGCGGCCGGCTCTATTTCACCGCCGACAGTGATGCCATAATAACAAAAGGTATAATAGCCTTGCTGATAAGGGTCTACAACGGCCGCACTCCCGAGGAGATACTGGCTGCTGATAATGAGTTCATAGAAGAGATAGGACTGAAGGAGAATCTTTCGCCCACAAGGGCAAACGGTCTGGTATCCATGATGGCTCAGATCCGTGAAGATGCCCTCAAATACAGTAAATAACGTAAATATGGATAAAGCGACACTTACCCGCGATGTGGTGCGGGCACTCAGGCAGGTCTATGACCCGGAGATACCGGTCAATATCTACGACCTGGGTCTGATTTACGACATCTCTATAGATGATGACCATAAAGTGTCTATAAAGATGACACTTACGGCACCGAACTGTCCCATGTCCGATACTCTTGTGGAGGACGTGCATGCTGCTGTGGCGGATACCCCTGGAGTCACGGATGTGGCCATAGAGATAACATTTGATCCGCCTTGGGACAAGTCCCGTATGAGTGATGAGGCTTTGCTTGAATTGGGACTGCTATGACGCCTGAGAAAGAGCCTGTAAGGGTATACCTGCTGCTGGGCAGCAATATGGGTGACCGCCGCCGTAATCTCAGTATCGCCGTATCGCTGCTGGTGACTGAGCTGGCTCCGTGGCTGTTCTCCGATGTGCGGGAATCGCAGGTCTTGGAGACTGAGCCGTTCGGGATGCCTCAAGGCACAGCTCCGTTCATGAACCAGGCTGTGTCTTTCGAGACCACAGTCCCGCCCGAAGATCTTCTTAAAGTCTGCAAGTGGGTGGAACACAAATTGGGACGTCCGGATCACGGACCGGAATATGACGAAAGCGGCCGCCGCATATACCATTCCCGCATAATCGACATCGACATAGCTCTTTACGGTGACAGGAAGATAGATACACCGCAGCTTACTGTACCTCATCCTCAAATAGAGGAAAGGGAATATGCCAAGCGTCTTTTGAATGAGATAATTTAGTATTTTTGCATTGTTAATCCCAGAAGATATGACACAGGAAGAAGTATTCAAGCAACTTACCGCCCATGCCAAGGAGTACGGCTTTGTATTCCAGTCAAGTGAGATATATGACGGACTCAGTGCCGTCTATGATTACGGACAGATGGGTGTGGAGCTAAAGAACAACATAAAGAAATACTGGTGGGACGCCATAGTGCGCCTCAATGAGAATATCGTAGGCATCGACTCCGCCATCTTCATGCATCCAAGGATATGGCAGGCGTCAGGCCATGTGGGAGCATTCAATGACCCCCTTATCGACAACAAGGACTCCAAGAAGCGTTACCGTGCGGATGTGCTCATCGAGGACTATATCGCCAAACTGGAGGAGAAGATAGAGAAAGAAGTGGAGAAAGGCCGCCGCAAATTCGGCGACAGCTTCAATGAGGAACAATTCCGCTCCACCAATCCCAATGTCCTGCGCAACAAGCAGAAAGCAGACGAGGTACACACACGTATGGCGGAGGCTCTCAATGCCAACGACCTTCAGGGCCTGCGTGACATCATCATCGACTGCGGTATCGTCTGCCCCATATCCGGTACCAAGAACTGGACCGAGGTGCGTCAGTTCAACCTGATGTTCTCCACCCAGCTCGGCAACATCTCCGGCGAGGACGGTATCATCTACCTGCGTCCCGAGACTGCACAGGGTATATTTGTCAACTTCCTCAATGTCCAGAAGACCGGCCGTATGAAGGTCCCTTTCGGAATAGCCCAGATAGGCAAGGCCTTCCGCAACGAGATAGTGGCCCGTCAGTTCATCTTCCGTATGAGGGAGTTCGAGCAGATGGAGATGC
>DXAW01000062.1 GCA_019116865.1 Candidatus Coprenecus stercoravium
CGATTCAGACCTTTTTTGTGCCCAGAACAAGACTCGAACTTGCACGCCCTAAACGGGCACTACCCCCTCAAAGTAGCGTGTCTACCAATTTCACCATCTGGGCTTTGAGGTTTGGGCTGCAAATATACAATGTTTTTTGTAAATAGAAACTTTTTTTGAAATTTTTCTTAAATTTACATCAAATTTTAAAAACAAGTGCGTGCTATGAAAGAAGTTAAAAGCAGCTTCACTCAGAAAGGAGATACGTTGTATCTTGTAACTTCTTCTGAAGCAGTTGATTATCTTAATTCGAGCATTGACTCGGGATTCATATCGTCATTGCATAGGATATCCGGGAAAGGGATTTTCCATTCTCTGGTAGAGTGCTGCCTTGACAATAAACTTGGATTCGATATAACAGGAGACTCGGATTTGACGGATGAGGAGTTTCTTTACGGCAATACCAAGTATGTAGCGATAGTCTCTGTGAATGACGCACAGGAAGGAGATTTCGTGAATTTTATGTTCAGTCACGGGATTGAGGCCACTCTTCTGGGCCATGTTACAAAGGGGGAGCTGAGAATGGATGACAACTCCTTCGGTTTTATTTCAGATTATGCCGGAAAGACAGCTTAAAAAGGACAAGGAGACTATCTCGTCGATGTTCGACTCGATTGCGCCTACATATGACAGGCTCAATCATATCCTTTCTTTCGGAATAGACCGCCTGTGGCGTAGACGGCTGGTGAGGAAGGTTGTGGGAGCGGTACAGGAAGGTTCTTCTGCCAGAGTGCTTGATGTAGCCTGCGGAACTGGAGATGTTTCGATAGCGCTTAAAAGACAAGGCCTTGATGTGACCGGCGCCGATATCTCTGAGAAGATGCTGGCTGTCGCCCGGACAAAGGCCGGCGATATAGAATTCATATACGGCAACGCAGCCGGACTTCCTTTTGACGATGATACATTTGACTGTGTCACTATCGCTTTCGGAATCAGAAATTTCGATATGAGACCTCAGTGTATAAAGGAACTCAGACGCATTCTCAAAGACGGTGGAATGTTGGCCGTAGTGGAGTTCTCGATACCGCGCAACAGGCTGTGGCGCAGTATATATACGTTGTATTTCAAAAATATACTACCGGCCATAGGACGGATGGTTTCAAGACAGGCGTATGCTTACACTTATCTGCCGGAGTCTTCTTTTGATTTTCCGGCTCCCAAGGTGTTCTGCAGGGAACTGGAGGACGGAGGCTTCCGTGATGTGACGTCGCAGTCCATGACCGGGGGAGTGGCTTATCTGTATACCGGGAGGAAATAGAAATGTGGTTCTCTAGCATCTGGCCGATATTCACATCGTTATTGTATCTGCTCAACATAGCCGTGGCGGTGTATTCGTCGATTATGCTTATATCCAGCAGGCGTGATCCGGTGAAGACCCTCTCGTGGGTGATGGTGATGATAATGCTGCCTTATATCGGTATCATCCTGTATTTTTTCTTCGGCCGCAATTTCCGAAAGGACAAGATGTTCTCCCGCAAAGGGGCGAGAGACCTCGGACTTAGAAAGGAACTGTGCAAGGAGATGCTGGAGAAATTTGAGGACAGGGACAATATTCCTCAGGCAGTCCGCCGCCATCATAAGCTTGTGGTGCAGAATATCAGGAGCGCCTATAGCCTGCTTTCGGCAAATGACAGCGTGAAGATTTATTTCTCCGGAAAAGAGGCTTTGACCGCCATGCTGGAGGCGATGCGCGGGGCCAGAACACATATTCATCTGCAGTCATTTATCATAGAGGATGACAATGTGGGCAATATTTTCAAAGATGTACTTGCCGCCAAGGCCAGGGAAGGGGTGGAGGTTCGTATGATGTACGACGGGTTCGGTGGCAGGCATTTGGGAAAGAAATTCCTTAAGGAAC
This sequence comes from Candidatus Coprenecus stercoravium, assembly GCA_019116865.1. Taxonomy (GTDB): domain Bacteria; phylum Bacteroidota; class Bacteroidia; order Bacteroidales; family UBA932; genus Coprenecus; species Coprenecus stercoravium. The sequence goes on from DXAW01000062.1 coordinate 1,898, forward strand.
TGCAGGATGCAGGAGTTGAGATTCTTAATTTTTCCCCTTTCCGGCTCTTTTTCCTGCCGCCCATCGTCAATTATCGTAACCATAGGAAGATACTTGTCGTGGACGGCCATATCGGCTTTCTCGGGGGGTGCAATATCGCAGACCGCTACTTCGACGGAGGGGAGTTCCCCGAGTGGAGGGATACCCACGTCCGCATAGAGGGGATGTCGGTGATGTCGCTGCAGGCCACCTTCCTGCTCGACCGGTATTTTATCCTGAACAAGAATCTGGGACGGCGCCGCAAATACTACCCTTATGTCGACACCAAGGACAAGGAGATGCTGACGACCGGCACGGCTGGCGGCAGCAGGTATTACGCCCAGATACTTTCTTCCGGGCCGGACAGTGACTGGGCTGCCATCATGCAGTGCTATTTTACGGCCATTACCAAGGCCCGGGACCATATCTGCATCATCACGCCGTATTTTATCCCGTCGGAGACCATTCTCAATGCGATTAAGATTACAGCCCTGTCGGATGTGAAAGTGTCGCTGATGATTCCCGAGCGCTCGGATACATGGCTGACCAACTGGGGTACGATGTCCTATATCTCGGAACTGATAGACGCCGGGGTCAAAGTGTATCTCTTCAAGCGCGGGTTCAATCACTCGAAGGTGCTCAGCATCGACGGGGAGTACTGCATCATCGGCTCGGCCAATATGGACAACCGCAGTCTGGAACATCATTTCGAGGTTACGTCGGTTATCTATGATCCTGAGTGCGCCAAGACTATAGAAGATCAGTTCCGTAAGGACTTGTCCCGTTGTACATTGGTTACAAAGGCCAAGTGGCACCGGCGTCCAAGGCGCAATAAATTCTATGAGTCCGTGGCCCGTCTGGTAAGCCCTCTGCTATAGCTGCTTGCGGTATTGCAGCGGAGTAGTCCCTGTGTGGTGCCTGAAGAACTGCACGAAGACCGACGGACTGGAAAATCCCAGTTCCTCCGATATTTCCAGTATGGTCATGTCTGTGGTCTGGAGCAGCAGCTTGCTGTCGCTCAGCAGCATGGTGGCTATCCAGTCGGATACGGACCGTCCGCTGATACGGCGGATGGCCTCGGAAAAATATTTCGGGGTGCGGTTGAGCCGGCCGGCATAGAAGGCCACGTTGTGCTCGCTGCGGTAGTGAGCGGTCAGCAGCCTGAAGAAGTCATCGGTGAGCTGTTCCTGGCGGGGCTTGGTCACCTCGCTCCGGTCTCCGGAGATGTTGCGGTAGATGTCGCTGATCTCGAGCATGAGGGCATAGAGAAGAGTCTTGGATATTTCTTCGTGATAGGCATTTCCAGTATCATTGTTCCGTTTTTCAATGAAATCGTAGTATTCCAGAAGGCGGGTCGCTCTGTCCTTCCGGAGCTGGATTACAGGGTGCAGGAAAGTGATGTTGAGAATGTTGATGTCCACTGGGCTGGGATGCTCAGGATGGCTTCGAGGGAGGCGCTGAG
>DXAW01000063.1 GCA_019116865.1 Candidatus Coprenecus stercoravium
TTGTACTGTTTCTTGCCGGCGGCAGCATCGTTGTAGGTGCAGGGGCCGGAGATACAGCCGTCCGGACATACCATCATCTCCAGGAACTGGGCCGGAGCCTTCTTGGTCTTCGCATAGCTCTTGAGCAGGGCAATGTTCTTCTTGTCCATGCCGGCTACCTTGAGGAAGTTGACATTCTCCCCGAGGAACGACTGCACTGCGCCGGCGACTCCACCGCTCTGTCCGAAAGCGTGAGCCTCCTTGACGGAGAGATATTCTACGTGATAAGGCTCCACCTTGTCGAAATCTATCTCATAACCGGAGAAGACGCTTCCGAGTTCCTCGAATGTCATGACGTAATCCACATTGGGATTCTCCTTGGCCTCCTTACGCTTTGCTATGCACGGGCCGATGAACACCTGCTTGGCATCGGGAAACTTTTCCTTGATGACCTGGGCACTGTAGTACATCGGAGAGCCGGATGCCGACACGAACGGAGCCATGTCCGGAATATGCTTTCTGACGAGCTGGATATATGAAGGGCAGCAGCTGGTAGTCATGAAAGGCTGGCCTTCCTGCAGCTTCTCCTTAAGCTCGACAGCCTCGTTGGAGACTGTGAGCATGGCACCCTCGGCGACCTCTACCACTGCCGAGAAGCCGATGGCCTTGATGGCACCGTAAAGTTTCTCCTTAGTGGTATTGAACTGACCGAGGATAGAAGGAGCCACCATAGCCACTACAGACTCTCCGTCCTGAATGCTGTTCAGCACATCAAAGACCTGAGATATCTCGAATATCGCACCGAAAGGACATGCGTTCAGGCACTTTCCGCAATAGATGCACTTGCTCTCATCGATATGCTCCACTCCGTACTCATCCTTGGAGATAGCCTTTACCGGGCAGGCTTCCTCGCAGGGCACGGGAACATATACTATAGCATGGTAAGGGCAACTCTGATAGCACTTTCCGCAGTTGATGCAGAGATCGTGATCTATCACAGCCTGACCGTGATTCTTCTTGTCATGGGTGATGGCGTGCTTAGGACAGTTCATGGAGCAGCTGCGGGCAACACATCCGCGGCAGAGATTGGTAATCTCATAGTTGGTCTTCACGCAAGATGAGCAGGCCTCGTCAATCACGCACATGATATTGTCCTTCTGCTCCCTTTCCCTATTGACCACCCGGCGGGCATAATCCGACAGAGGGGTCAGCTCGTCCTTCTCGTCGTTCATGTCGTAGCCAAGCAAGGGAAACATCTTGTATTTCCACACCGCTCTCTCCTTATGCACACAGCATCTGCCCAGCACCTCGGATCTGCGCGGACTCAGCTCTATGGGCAGCCGGTCTATATCTGTGCAGAGTTTGTCCTGTTTCCACTTATTAACCATCATCGCCAGCAGTTTGTGGCGCACGATCATCACATTGTTAGTAAAAGCCATAAAATAGGTTATAATATGTTGTTACAAAAACGCTGCAAAAGTAATATAATATCCTCAATCTCCAATTTTTCCGTCAGGATATCTGAATCCTTTCAATGCCAGGGACACCATAGTGACTTTCGGGCGCGTCACGGGACATGCCGCTGCAGTCCTGGCCACACTCCGGCGCATACTGCGGAAGTCCCTATGAGCCTTGATGACAGCCTTGAAAAACGACATTTTTCCCGTCAGAAGATACAGGCAGGCAATAATACCGTCTATGCACATCCTGGACAGCACAATCCGCCCACGGGCACCGTCAGGAAGATTCTTGAACATCATCAGCAGATTGTTGCGGAAGTTAAGGTACAGCTTGCGGGGCGAGTTGTTGGGCAAAGTCCCTCCCCCGACATGATAGACCCTGGAAGAAGGCACCGCCCATATCTCCCAGCCGGCAAGCTGAGCCCTCCAGCACAGGTCTATCTCCTCCATGTGCGCGAAGAACGACTCATCCAGCCCTCCTGACCGCTTCCATAGCCCGGAGCGGACCATAAGAGCGGCACCGGAGGCCCAGAACACCCGGCACGGAGTATCGTACTGTCCTCTGTCCTCCTCTACCTTTGAAAGAATACGGCCCCGGCAGTAAGGGAAATACCACCTGTCCACATATCCGCCGCAGGCTCCGGCATGTTCAAAGGTCGTCCTGCGGTCATAGCTGAGAATCTTGGGTGCACATGCTCCGCAGCGTGGATGCGAGTCCATAAAATGTTCCAGTTCCCCGAGCCAGCCGTCCGTAACCTCTATATCCGAATTGAGCAGCAGATAGTAGTCAAACTTCGCCCCGGAGCGTTCAATCTCCGCAAAGGCCCGGTTGTAACCTCCCGTAAAGCCGTAGTTGCGGTCAAAGCAGACAAGTCTCACCTCTCCGTCCGGCCACGTCTCCCTGAGCCATTCCACAGACCCGTCCTGAGAACCGTTGTCGGCCACATACAGGACAGAACCGCCTGAAAAGTCCGTGCGGGAAAGTATCAGCGGAATGAATTTCTTCATGAAATCCTTTCCGTTCCAATTGAGTATGACAACAGCAGTTGAGGACATAATCAGCCGTACCTATAATAAATCTTTCAGTGAAGGCAGACCGACAGCGTTGGAGCCCTTCATCAATATTGACAGTCCTTCCGCCGGTTCTTTTCCAAGAACCTCACGGGCCTCAGCTACATCATGGCAGAACCTGAAACGCGCATCCCCAGCACAGGGCATACAGCCGCCGCTTTCTCAAACTCCCCCCCTACGAAGACCGCTCTCTCACAGTCCTTCATGGCCGCCACCCTTTCTATAACCCTCCGG
>DXAW01000064.1 GCA_019116865.1 Candidatus Coprenecus stercoravium
AAAAGGCGGGACTGTAAGCCGGGTTCTGTACCGTCAGGGCGGACCCGGACGGCCTCTATCATTTATCTGAGCAGCCTACCCCCCGGCAAAGGACGAGCAGCCCTTGACTGCCGGTATATTTGGCCTTGCAGGCCGCAGGCGGATACTCCGATGATGTCGCCATCGAACGGACGCAGGCTCTTACCCTGCATTTTCACCCTTACCTCTCCCGAGGGAGGGGCGGTTGTTTTCTGTTACCCGTGACGTAAGCTTTCGCCTACCTGTGCTTTCCACAGTGCGGTGCTCTGTCCTGCCCGGACTTTCCTCCCCTGCGTCTAGACGCAGCAGCGATAGAGCGCCCCGCCTATTTTAACCTTTATGGTAATATTTTCTAATGTTGCGCTCCACCTCGCGTTTCATACGGGGGGAGAGCTTGCAGTTCTCGTGGCACTGCATGTCGTAGTTCCAGATGCGGGCCACGCAGTAGTTGGCATGGCGGCATCCGCTTACGGTGCATGTGCCGTCCTTTAGCTTGTTTACGAAGTCGGTATCGTATACCAGAGGACGGGCCATCTCCACGAATTCGAAGCCGGCGTTGAGCACCTTGTTGATGCTGTCCAGGGAGTTGAGTCCTCCGACGAAGGCCAGCGGCATTTTAAGCTCCTTGCGGAACTCAATCGAGTCGTCGAAGAAGAACGCCTCCTTGAAAGGCTCGTCCTTGATCATCATCTTTCCGAACAGGTTGACGCCTAACTTGAGCCACCATAGCTTCATGGGCATGTAGCCGGTGAGTACGCTGATGGGCATGGCACCCCGCATTACGTACATCGGGGCCCGGCTGACGAAGCCTCCGCTGAGCACCAGGCAGTGCGCTCCGTCCTGCTCCAGACGCTTGGCTACCCTGATGCAGTCCTCCAGTTCCAGTCCGCCCTTGAAGCCGTCCCGGGTATTGGTCTTTACCAGTACCGCAATGTCGTCTCCGGCGGCCTTCATAACCTCTTCCATCACCATATCCATGAATCTCATGCGGTTCTCCAAAGTTCCTCCGTACTTGTCCTTGCGGTGATTAGTGTAGGGTGAGAGGAACTGCGAGATGAGATAGCCGTGGCCGGCATGTATCTCGACTGCGTCGAATCCTCCGTCCCGCGCAATTCGCACAGCATTGCCGAAGTCCTTGACAGTCTGTAGGATCTCGTCCTCACGCAGACCGTGTACGAATGTGGGGGAGTAGAGGTTGAAGCCGCTTGATGCTCCTACGGGGCGCTGTCCACAGTACATACGGTGCGACATGTTGCCGCAGTGGCCGAGCTGTATGCAGGCCTTGGCTCCCGCCGCATGGATGGAGTCGGTCAGGTCTCTCAGGCCCGGGATGATCTCCGGACGCATCCACAGCTGGCGGTGGAATGACAGGCCGCTTTTATTGACGGACGCATATGCCACGCCTGTCATGCCCACTCCTCCGCGGGCAAGAGCAGTGTGATAATCCTTGAGCTGCTGAGTCGGAACATGACCGTCGCACATGCCCTCGTATGCCGAGGCGCGGATGACGCGGTTCTTGAGCTCAACGGGGCCTATCTTGGCCGGTGTGAATAAAAGGGAATCCATTTAATATATAAAAGGTATTAGTCGTTTGCGTTTGAGGCTGGTGAACTCCTCTCCGAATTCCTTGGTGTATTTCTCGTACAGGGAGTTGGCTCTCGGAGCGAGGTTTGCGAAAGTCCACATGCAGAATATGGCTCCGGGGACTGACCATGTCAGGATGGCGAAACCGAACCATTCGGTAATCTCTCCGTAGTAGTTGGCCGAGGAGACGTATCTGAACATGCCACCTTTGGGTATATAGTGCTTTGTGTCCCCCGGTTTGCGCAGATGCCGTATGATATAGTCGGAGTGGAGGTTGACCACCATTCCGTAGATGAAGATCAATGCTCCGGCGATGAACTGGGGCGAGTAAAGCCATTCGGTGGTGTATCTGCCCTCTGGAGCGAGTATGAACAGCCATCCGCAGATGAGATAGGCGTTGATGATATTGAATACGGCGCCCATGAGCACGACGCTGACAGGTATCTTGCTTTTGCCCCTCATCATGAAGGGGTAGATGAGGGAGCGCTGGATATAATGCACTGTCAGGAACGATATCAGGACTGTTGAGGTGATGTTGAGCCATCCGGCGGCGCCTATGTAGATGACTGCCGTAACGATCAGTACGGGAATCTCCATCAGCACCCAGCCGAGTTTGTTGTCTATCATCGGACCCCAGCCTTTGCTGCGCAGATAGCCGTAGCCGGCCTTGAAATATTGCAAGGCGGCGAAGACCACTACTGCCAGCACCACCATTATCTTTTCGACTGTAAAGAAAAAATTCTCGTTGAATATAACTGAATCTGTCACGGTTTAGGGTTTTAGTAGTTGATTATTGTTTGAACTTTACGGCTGTCTGGAATACGGTCCTGCCGGAGCACCGTCCCTCGACGAAGTAGCTTTCCGGAGACATGGAGCCGAGATGCAGCTCCACTTTGTCTCCAAGTACCGTCTCATGATTGAAGTTGATCTGGAACTCGTCCAGGTCCCTGGTCATAAGTTCCTCCGCCGGAAGTGCGTCGAAAGTCCATTCCACATATTTCGCATTGTTGGTATGTGCGTTGAAATCGATGTCGGAGAACAGTACGTCCCTGGTTCTGACAAGTGTCATATTGTCCGGAGTGGAGAGCTTGCCGCAGTGCTCGGCTATGGCGTCCTTCTCCAGTGCGGTGGATGTGCTTTTCTCTCCGAGGACGTGGTCGGGCCGCAGCATTCTACGGCTGGATATGTCGATGAGGAGCCAGGAGCTTGTGGCCTGCATCAGGGTGGTTCCGTCTTCTGCGGCAGCCTCAAAGTCCCTCAGTGAGAAGACACCGTATCTTCCTTTGTGCCATGTGCTGAGCATAATTTCCTCTTTCCATTCAGGAGCTCTCAGGTATTTTACCCTCATCCTGGACACCACCCAGGAGATATTGTCCTTGATAAGATCCTCGTATCCGAAGCCTATCGTGGACGCATGCATGTCTGCGAGTTCCTGCGTCCGGGACATGAAGGAGAAGGCCTTGAAGCGCTTCCTTATATCCACGTCAGATGTCTGTAATCTGTATCTTGTTGTAAGACTTTTCATTCCGTATACCAGTCGAAAAATGTGTTGCAAAGATAGTTTTTTTGCACTAACTTTGTTCCTTTATAGTAATAATTAAGCCAAAATAAGAACAGCATGTCTACTAAATACGTTTTCGTCACAGGAGGAGTCGTTTCATCACTGGGCAAGGGAATTATTTCATCATCCTTGGCAAAGCTGTTGCAGTCCAGGAATCTCAGGGTCACAATTCAGAAATTCGATCCATATCTCAATGTGGATCCCGGAACGCTCAACCCCTATGAGCACGGAGAGTGCTTCGTGACTGAGGACGGTGCCGAGACTGACCTTGATCTCGGTCATTACGAGAGGTTCCTGAATATCTATACCTCCCGTGCCAACAACGTTACGACAGGAAAGATATACAGGACGGTGATAGACAAGGAGAGGCAGGGCGCCTATCTTGGAAAGACCGTTCAGATTATCCCGCATATTACCGATGAGATAAAGCGCAGGATGCTTCTTCTCGGAAAGAGCGGACAGTACGATGTGATTATCACCGAGATAGGAGGAACGGTGGGAGATATCGAGTCTCTGCCCTTCATAGAGGCGATGCGTCAGTTGCAGTGGGAACTGCCCGACGAGGACTGCCTTGTCATACATCTGACTCTGGTGCCTTATCTGAGTGCCGCCAAGGAACTTAAGACCAAACCTACCCAGCATTCCGTCAAGCTGCTTCAGCAGGACGGTGTGCAGCCTGATATTTTGATATGCAGGACAGAGCACAAGCTTTCCCAGGATTTGCGTAAGAAGCTCGCTCTTTTCTGCAATGTTCGTCCCAATGCCGTGATAGAGTCCATAGATGCGGACACCATATATAAAGTGCCGCTTATGATGAAGGAGGAGAAGCTGGACGAGATAGTGCTTGAGAAATTCGGCATAAAGGATACGGCCGCTCCGGATTTGGACAGCTGGATGGGTTTCATCGACAGACTTACTCATCCGGAGTCCAACATTACAGTGGCCCTTGTCGGCAAGTATGTGGAGCTGCAGGATGCGTACAAGTCTATACTTGAGTCGTTCATCCATGCCGGTGCGGCCAACCGCTGCAAGGTGAAGGTGGTGCCTATACACAGCGAGTATCTTACCGAGGACAATGTGGAGGAGAAGCTTTCAGGAATGGACGGTATCCTTATAGCCCCTGGTTTCGGCGAGCGCGGCCTGGAGGGTAAAATCAAGGCTGTGCGTTATGCCCGCGAGTGCGGTATTCCCTTCTTCGGAATATGTCTGGGAATGCAGATGGCGGTAGTGGAGTTCGCACGCAACGTGCTGGGTCTCAAGGATGCGATGACTACCGAGGTGGAAGCCAATACGGCCCATCCGGTGATAGATCTCATGGCAGACCAGAAGACCACCACCATAAAGGGCGGAACCATGCGTCTGGGAGCTTATCAGTGTGAGCTGGATGAGGGGTCGCTGGCATACAGAATTTACGGAAAGCCGCTTATAAGCGAGAGGCACCGTCACCGCTACGAGCTTAACAATGATTATGTCGCTCGTCTCAACGAGGCCGGTATGCGTACAAGCGGCCGTAATCCCGAGACCGGGCTTGTCGAGATAGTGGAAATACCCTCGCACCCTTTCTTTATAGGTGTGCAGTTCCATCCTGAATACAAGAGTACGCCGGAGAATCCCCAGCCTATATTCGTGGCTTTTGTAAAGGCGGCTCTGAATTACAGTAAATCGAGACAGCAGTAGGGATGTCAGTGCGTGGATTCTTAGTACCGCTGGTATCCGTAGTGGCGGCGGCATCAGTTTATATAGGTCTGTCGGCAGGTGAGCATGCCGCGGGACAGGACGGGGATGCCGTACGCTATGTCATAGCCTCGAAGGAGGGAATACGTCATGACATGTCGGCTTATACGCAGGGTCTGTTTTTTTACGACGGACTTATGTACGAGAGTACCGGTCAGTATGGAGAGTCCTCATTCAGGGAAGTGGATCCGGCGACCGGCAAGGTGCTGCGTCAGGAATTGTTCCCGGAGGAATATTTCGGGGAAGGTTCCTGCGTATTTGACGGACGGGCATACATACTCACATGGTATGAGGGCGTATGCTTCGTTTATGATATAAGGACCTTTACCAAATTGGCGGAGCTGCCGTATCAGGGCCAGGGATGGGGAATCACTACGGACGGACATTCGCTGATAATGAGTGACGGCTCGTCGGTGTTGTCGTTCAGGGATCCCGATACTTTTGTCGAGCAGAAGCGGCTTGAGGTGCGGGATGCGTCCCGTCCTGTGCGCTGGCTCAATGAGCTGGAATATATAGACGGAAAGATATGGGCCAATGTGTACGGGCTGGAGGAGATACTGATAATAGACCCTGAGTCCGGGAAGGTGACCGGCAGAGTGGATTGCCGCGGACTTCTGGCGCCTCAGTACCGGACGCAGGCAACGGATGTGATGAACGGAATCGCATATAATCCTGAAGACGGGGCATTGTACCTGACAGGCAAATACTGGCCGGAAATGTATAAAGTAGAACTGAACGAACTTAGATAACAAACTATGAAGAACGTGAGAATTAGAAAAATGTCGGCGTATCTGGCCGGGCATTATGCCAACCGGTATTATGTCCTGCTGATAGATGTCCTCATATCGGTAGGAGCGTCGCTTTTAGTCTTCGCATTGTTCGACTATTTCTCCAAGATACGGACGGACAGCATATGGTATTGGAATATAGCCTTGATGTCGGCGGGTGTGTCCTTACTGGTGTCCTTGTTGACCAAGAGCTATGCCGGCGTGCTGAGGCATACCACTATACGTGAGATGTGGCGTGTCTCATTCGCATCCATACTCAAAGGAGGATTGATGTTTCTGATACTGTACCTGTATGTCAGCAGGAATGATGCCATAATCTTCGGGGGTGAGTGGATACTGCTGTTCGTAGTGGTGGATATGATTCTGACCATGTTCCTGCTCATTATAGTCAGGATATTGCTGACCAACATATATGCGCTGATTACAGGAACTGAGTGCCGTTTCATGATGAACGCATTCATATACGGAGTAGGGGATGATTCTGTCAATACTCTGAATTTTCTCGACAAGACGCTTCAGTCGCGGTACAGATGCGTGGGTTTCATCACGTCTGACAGAAAAAACGGAAATAAGCTGCTTTGCGGATATAGGGTATACCATTTCAGAAATGAGGCGGAATTTGCCAGGCTTGCTGCCATCTGTAATGTGTCGGTGGTGATATTCCCGAGCAATATCGCTGCCAGAAACGAGCGGGACGGTATAGTCCGTTACTGTGCCGAGAAAAACGTTAAAGTGATGGTGCGTCCGCCGCTGCTGGCTTTGTCTGACAATATGTTCCATAATACCATCAGGGAGATAAAAGTCGAGGACCTTCTATATAGGGATGAGATAAAGATAAATATTCTTGAGATTAAGCAGTATCTTACGGACAAGGTCGTGCTGGTCACCGGAGGTGCCGGTTCTATCGGAGGTGAGTTGTGCCGTCAGTTGGTGGATATGCCTATCCGCAAATTGATTCTGGTGGATATCGCTGAGACTCCGATGCACAATATGCAGCTGGATTTGAGATCACGGGCGCCGAGAGTGGATAAGAAATTCATAATAGCTGATGTCCGCAATCAGGAAAGGATGGATTATGTCTTCAAAAAATATTCTCCTGATGTTGTGTTCCACGCCGCTGCTTACAAGCATGTGCCGATGATGGAGTCCAATCCGTGCGAGGCTGTGACTGTCAATGTCTTCGGAACGAAAAATATGGTGGATATATCTATCAGGCACGGTGTGGACAAGTTTGTTATGATTTCCACGGACAAGGCTGTCAATCCCACCAGTGTTATGGGAGCGTCGAAACGTATCGCCGAGATATATGCGCAGACTATGGGACGTGAGATTGCAAGTGGAAGGATTTCAGCCAAGACCAAGTTCGTGACGACACGTTTCGGCAATGTGCTGGGCTCCAACGGCTCAGTCATTCCTCTGTTCAAAAAGCAGATTGAGTCAGGTGGCCCGGTCACGGTGACGGATCCGAGGGTGGTGAGGTATTTCATGACTATCCCAGAGGCCTGTTCGCTGGTGCTTGAGGCCGCCAATATGAGTAACGGTAATGATATATTCATCTTTGACATGGGTGACCCTGTCAAGATTGATGACCTGGCCAAGAGGATGATATCGCTTGCCGGTCTTCAGCTCGGAAAGGATATCCAGATTAAGTACGTCGGACTGCGCCCGGGTGAGAAGCTCTATGAGGAGCTTCTGAAGGATGAGGAGAATACGCTGCCTACCGTTCACAGTAAGATATTCAGGGCCAAGGTAAGGGAGTATAATATAAGCGATGTCTACCAGGGACTGGAAAGTCTCAGAACATCGGCTTCCTCTCAGGACAAGGAGGCTACCGTGGCTGCTATGAAGCGGATGGTACCTGAGTACAAGAGCGCCAATTCCCGTTATGAGAAGATTGATAATTAGTCTGCCTCTGCTTTTTTGCTTGCTGGCGGCTGTGTCTTCATGCGCTACTATTTCAAGAGCGCAGTTGGAGGCGGTGAGTGAGTTGACATTCAGAAGTGATACGGTGTCCCGCTCACCTGTGGTTCTTTTCGGAGAGCTGGCTGATATCCGTCTGGAAAGAGGGCTGTTCTATGCGGCTTCGCTCAGTTCGGGCACTTCCAGATTTGATGAGCTGACGGCTCTGGCGGAGGCGTCTATGGACGACGAAGTGCTGGTCCGGAAGGCCGGGGAATATGTGGATGTGTTCAACAGCTATGTGAGGGCCTTGCACAGTATAAGCTCGGAGCGGCGCTGGAAAAATATAGGTACGCAGATGAGAGGTGTCGGCATCAGGATAGATTCGGTGCTGTATCGGTACAACAGACTGGATCTGCTCCCTGACGAGGTGCCTCTCGGTTACGCCAAGATGACAGGAAGGGTGCTGGGCTATGTGGCTGAAGAGATTATTAGGGCCTATCAGAAGGAGGCGGTTAAGAATATCGTAATAATGGCGGATACTCTGGTCTCTGCCAGTTGCGACTCTCTTATGAATATTCTCCGCAGTAAGGAGATGAACGCTCTGATAGAACATGAGAAGCAGTCTCTCAGGGACAATTATTCGGCGTATCTCAACGCAATGGAGGCTGAGGGGAGGTGTGTGCCGTCGGAATATGACCGGAGGTATGTGGAGCTTGTGAGAAAGGCCGACGGACTTTCTGACGTGCGTAACAGATGCGTGTCTGCTCTCAGGTCGCTTAAAAACGCACATGCGTCTTTGGCGGAAAGCTTTGCGGCGGGGGAGAAGGAGGTCACTATGGAGCAGTATGAGGATTTGGTACGTCTCAATAGGCTAGCGGCCCGGGTGGCTGAGGCTCTTCGATAAAATACGTTATGGAACAGACAATGAAATACCGGACACTGGAGCAGGTCAGGAAAGCGATAGCGGATAACGACGCTGTACGTCTGGACGCTTCTCTTGCAGAAGACGTCAGAGCCGATCTGGAGAAGACTGCCCTGGCTCTTCGGAATATCGAGAGGGAACTTCTTGGCGATACTTCAGGGGACATAGTGGAAAGGCTCAAGGCAGCTGCGGCTCCCGTGGACAGGATTGCTGCTGATGTAAGGGCAAAAGTGACTGCTATGAACGGACCTGCCAAGGTCCTGGTGCATATGAAGAAAGTCGTCTCTGTGATAGTCCAGGTGCTTACTGAGGCCGGAAGATGGAGGTAGAAAATCGTCCCGGCGGTTGCATAGTAGGATAAATTTGCATACATTTGTCCCCGAAATAAATATCTCTCAGGGCAGGGTGAGATTCCCTACCGGCGGTGACAGTCCGCGACTCCCTGATTATCAGGGACTGAATCGGTGAAATTCCGATACCGACGGTATAGTCCGGATGAAAGAGGGATATGACTTGATGTCGTTGCTGCCCTGAGTACGTATTTATTACAGTACTTAGGCTTTTTTATTTATGTGGAGTGACGATGATATCAGGTACATGCGGATGGCTCTGGAACTTGCCCGGAACGGTCAGGGACATGTGGAGCCTAATCCCATGGTGGGTGCGGTGATTGTCCGTGACGGTCATGTCCTGGCCCGGGGATGGCATCATGCCTACGGGGACCTTCACGCTGAAAGAGATGCCTTGGCTTCCTGTGGCGGTTCTGCTGTCGGTGCCACGATGTATGTGACACTTGAGCCATGCTGTCACTACGGCAAGCAGCCGCCTTGTACGTCAGCTATCGTGGAGGCCGGTATCTCACGGGTAGTGGTGGCGATGACGGATCCCAATCCGCTGGTGGCCGGTAAAGGTTCGGATATCCTGCGCAGTCACGGCATAGAGGTCCGGACAGGACTGCTGGAAAAAGAGGCCCGCTATCTTAACAGAGTATTCATTAAATACATAACCACCGGACGGCCCTGGACGGTGCTTAAGAGCGCAGTTACTCTTGACGGCCGCATAGCAGCCGCATCCGGAGACTCCAAGTGGGTAAGTTGTGAGGAGTCGCGTCGTTATGCCCACGTACTCCGGGGCCGATGTGCGGCTGTTCTGGCCGGCATAGGTACGGTGATGGCAGACAATCCGATGCTTAACTGCCGTCTGGAAGGGATGCGTCAGCCGGTAAGGGTCATTGCTGATTCTCATGCGTCGCTGCCTCTGGATTCAGCTCTTGTACTCACTGCCGGAGACTATCGGACAATAGCGGCGCATATATCTGATGCGCCCCGTGAGCGTCTGGAAGCTCTGCGCGGCAGGGGGGTGGAGACGCTTGAGTGCACCTGTGCCGACGGTCATGTGGATACGGGAGACTTGCTTGGCAGGCTGGGAGCAATGGGACTCAGCTCTGTACTTGTGGAGGGAGGTGGAGAGATTAACTGGAGTATGGTGAGCGGGGACTATGCCGATGAGTATTATGTATTCGTGGCGCCCAAGATTATCGGAGGCCGTAATGCCAAGGGGTTTGTAGGAGGAGAAGGATTCGGACAGATGAGCTCGGCGGCAGGGATAGAGGTGAGGTCGGTCCGCCCTTCGGGATGTGACTGGCTGATACATGGATTCGCTTCAAAACATTCAGAATTATGTTCACGGGAATAATAGAAGAGATAGGAACTGTCCGTTCCATAAAGGGCGGCAAAAACGGGGCTGTGCTTGATATTGAGGCGGCCAAGGTGCTGGAGGGTACGGCTGTGGGAGACAGTATAGCTGTCAATGGAGTATGTCTGACAGTGACCCCGGGCCGGGGACATTTTACGGCGGATGCCATGCCGGAGACTTTGCGCAGGACTTCGCTGGGAGCTTTGTCGGCCGGGAGCAAGGTTAATCTGGAAAGAGCGATGCTTAGCGGAGGACGTTTCGGCGGCCATATTGTGTCCGGGCACGTGGATGTCTGCGGACGGGTGGCGGCTTTGGAAAAAGACGGCATAGCCATGCTTATGCGTGTGTCCGTGCCTGACGGACTTCTCAGATATATAGCAGAGAAAGGCTCGGTGACGCTGGACGGTACCAGTCTGACGGTGGCATCGGTGTGGAGCGATTCTTTTACGGTGTCATTGATACCGCACACTATGGCTGAGACCACACTGCATCTGCTTCGGGTAGGCTCGCCTGTCAATGTGGAGGTGGATATGCTGGCACGGTATGTGGAGAGGCTTCTGCACTTCTCAGTTGAAAGTGATAATAAAAAATCAGGCGGACTGAGCGAGGAATTTTTAATACAGAATGGATTTTAAAAAGATAAAATATCAGTTGAGAAATGGAAGATAAAGTAACGGAAAGAAAATTCAATACCATCGAGGAGGCTGCGGAGGATCTCCGGCAGGGGAAGATAATCGTGGTGATAGACGACCCTGATAGGGAGAATGAGGGAGACCTGATATGCGCCGCACGCTATGCCGACACGGCCAATGTCAACTTTATGGCATGCTACGGAAAGGGACTGATCTGCATGCCCATGAGTGCTGAGATGACCCGCAGGCTCGGACTAGGACAGATGGTCGGTCACAATACAGACAATCACAGCACGGCCTTCACCGTGTCGATAGACCATGTCTCCACGACGACCGGCATATCTGCTATAGAGCGTTCTGTGACAGCGATGAAATGCGTGGAGCCGGATGCCCGGCCTGAGGATTTCCGCCGTCCCGGGCATATGTTCCCTCTGGAGTCACGTCCCGGAGGAGTCCTGCAGCGCCGGGGCCATACTGAGGCCACTGTAGATCTCATGCGTATCGCCGGTCTTGATGAATGCGGCCTGTGCTGTGAGATTATGCGTGAGGACGGTGATATGATGCGGACCACAGAGCTGATAGCTTTTGCGAAGGAGCACGGCTTGAAAATCATTACGGTGGATGACCTGGTCATGTACCGTAAGCGTCATGAGAAATGGATAGAAAAAGTCACTGACGCCGCACTGCCCACCAAGTATGGTAATTTCCGTATCTGCGGTTATGTCAACAAGATAACCAAGGAGCATCACGTGGCTTTGATAAAGGGCGACCTGTCAACGGACGAACCTGTGCTGTGCCGTATGCATTCCGAGTGCCTGACCGGCGATGTGTTCGGCTCTTTGCGCTGTGACTGCGGTGAGCAGCTGGCCGAGGCCCTCAGACGTATCGAGAAGGCCGGCAGGGGAGTGCTGCTCTATCTGCGCCAGGAAGGCAGAGGAATCGGCCTTATAAATAAACTGAGGGCATATGAACTGCAGGACAAGGGTATGGATACTGTTGAGGCCAATATCGCTCTTGGATTCAAGGCAGATCTCAGGGAGTATGACACAGGTGCGGCTATTCTGGCGGACCTCGGGATAAGGAAACTTATACTGATGACCAACAATCCGCTTAAAATCGAGGGGCTGGACCATTACGGTATCGAGGTCACCGGCCGTGATTCCATAGAGATGACCTGCAATGAGAAGAACGCCATGTATATGTACACCAAGTACAAGAAGATGGGGCATCTTCTGCATTTCCAGGAAGAAGAGAAAAAACATATGAAATAATCAAAAACATACGATATGAAAGTAATAGAAGGCAACTTGTCGGCCGCTGGTCAGAGAATAGGCATAGTAGCGGCCCGTTTCAATGAATTTATCACGTCAAAGCTCCTCGGCGGGGCGGAGGACTCTTTTCTCCGTCACGGCGGTAACGGGGAGAATCTGGAAGTGGCATGGGTGCCCGGAGCGTTTGAAATACCGTTTGTGGCCAGAAAGATGGCTCTTTCAGGGAAATACGATGCAATAGTGTGCCTTGGGGCCGTGATACGCGGTGCCACACCTCATTTCGACATGGTGGCCAATGAGGCGACCAAGGGTATTGCCCATGTGGGACTTGAGTGCGATGTTCCTGTGATTTTCGGCGTACTTACCACCGACTCCATCGAGCAGGCAGTGGAGCGCGCCGGCACCAAGGCCGGAAACAAGGGCTTCGATGCGATGACAACGGCCATCGAGATGGTCAATCTGGGCCGCTGTCTCAGCAAATAGCTTATCTGTCAAGGCGGCAGTTGCCTGCCTTCAGGTAGATGGCCGCATCCATGGAAGCGACTGTCGCCAGATTGACAATCTCTCTGACAGGCGCTTCCACTGATATGAAGTGGACCGGCTTATTGAGCCCTATCTGAATAGGCCCTATGGTCTCGCCGGCCCCCATTTCCATCATCATCCTCCAAGTGGCCGATGACGAGTTCAGGTCGGGAAAGATAAGAGTGTTGACATCTTTTCCGAAGAGTTTGTTGAACGGATATGTGCGGTCACGGAGCTTCCGGTCCAGGGCCATGTCCATCCTCATCTCTCCGTCTACCGTCATTTCAGGGAACCGGCGGTGCAGGATTTCCACAGCCTCATGTACAGTGGAGGGAGACTCGCAGGCGCTCTCGTGTATTTCTGAGCCGAAGTTGCTGTAGGACAGCATGGCTATCACCGGGTCAAAGGCATAGTATTCCACCGCTCCGGCTGTAAGTCGTGTTATGTCTGCCAGAGTGGATGCGTCCGTATAACCGTTTATCATAGTGTCGGCAAGGAAGAATACACCCCGCTTGGTGTTGACTATGTGCATGGTGGCGAAAGTGCTGAAACCTTCGCGTATACCTATGATGTCTCCGGCGATGGAGGCCGCTTCTCCGCTTCCGGCGTATGTGCCTGCGATAAAGGCGTCTGCGTCACCGCTTTCGACCATCATTATTCCGAAATAATTACGGTCGAACATCTTCTCGTAGGAGTTCTGGTATGTGTAGCCGCGTCTTGCCAGCTTGTCAGAAAGAGTCTTGGCATAACGCTCCCTGCGTCCTTTCTCGTCCGGATGGCGTGGATTGACTATCTCCACTTTGTCAAGTGACAGGCTGAGTGATTCCGCTCTTGCCTTTATAAGATCCGTATTGCCGAGCAGGACAGGGAAGCACAGACCCTCCGCAGCTGCCTGTACTGCTGCCTTCAGCATATTGTCGGTATTGCCCTCTCCGAATACGACTCTCATGGGCTGGCACCGGGCTACATCAGCAAATCTGCGCACCAGCTTATTGTCATAGCCCATCATCTCTTTCAGATGGTGTCCGTATTCCTCCCAGTCGGTTATTTTCCTCCTGGCCGCTCCTGAGTCTATGGCCGCTTTGGCAACTGCCGGTGCCACTGCTGACAGAAGTCTGGGATCCAGTGGTTTCGGAAGGATGTAGTTTCTTCCGTAGCGGATATTCTCCAGATTGTACGCCTCGTTGACTACAGAAGGCACCGGCTCTTTGGCAAGATCAGCGATGGCATGGACAGCCGCCAGTTTCATCTCCTCGTTTATGGCTGTGGCCCTGACGTCCAGAGCTCCTCTGAAAATGTACGGAAAGCCCAGCACATTGTTTATCTGGTTGGGATAGTCGGAGCGTCCGGTGGCGAATATCAGGTCTTCGCGGGAATCCACGGCTTCCGAATATGCTATCTCGGGGTCAGGATTGGCCAGTGCGAAAACAATAGGCCGGTCTGCCATTGTCCGTATCATCTCCTTGGTG
>DXAW01000065.1 GCA_019116865.1 Candidatus Coprenecus stercoravium
TCCTCGGCCTTTGCCACCCGCAGATTGGACGTCAGCTGCCCTTTATTGAATATGGGCTGGGCGAGCTGCGCTATTGCCGAGACAATCAGGCCGCCGGGATTGAGGATTGCCTGTCCGACACTGTTGGTCCACCCGGCGCTGCCGGAAAGGGTCAGCTTGGGATAGAATGCCGAACGGGCCTGATTGGTCGAATAATAGGCGCTTGCCAGAGCCATCTCCGCCTGATAGACATCAGGACGGTTGGAAAGCAGCTCCAAAGGCACTCCCACTGAGAAATCCTGAGGAAGGCTCTGCTCGTCGATAGTACTCCTCTCTATCTTGGTATAAACAGAGCCCAGGATGGAACATAGAGCGTTCTCCGCCTCCTGGCGCTGACGCTTCATATCGGCCAGCGATGCCTCAAGTCCGTAAAGCTGGGCGCGGGACTGAGTGACTGCGTTCTCATTGACACGTCCCACCTTCAGCATTGACTCCATGGACCTTATCTGCTCAGCCCACAATGCCACATTCTCCTCGCTTACCCTGACCTGCTCGTCAAGCATCAGAAGCGAATAGTAGGTGTTGGCGATAGTGGCTATGAGCTGGGAACGGACGGCCTGCTGATATGCCTCCTGCTGCAGGAGAGCAGCCTGCGCCCCGCGTTTGGCATTGAGCAGCGAACCGAACAGATCGATGTCCCAGCTAGCTGAAACGCCTATATTGTAGCTCCATGAGCCTGAAGTGGACGTCTGTCCTCCATTATCGGCCAATGTATAGTTGTACCCTCCCTGAGGAGCCAGATTGAGCGAAGGGGAATAAGCCCACTTCGAGGCTTTCAGACGGGCCTGCGCCTGCTGTACACGGAGCGCCGCACTGAGCAAGTCGGTGTTGTTCTCCAGACCTGTGCGGATAAGCTTCTGCAGATGAGCGTCGGTGAACATCTCTTCCCACGGCATGTAGCCGAAAGAGGAACTGTCGGCCGCAGCTGCTGTATCTTCCGGAGACACCAGCTCCGCCCTGTACAGACTATCCATCGGGACTATATTCTCAGGCCTCTCGTATTTGCGGTAGATGGAGCATCCGCCGGCCATCAGCACCGCCATTGATATCAATATTATCTTTCTCATAATGCTGCTCTTTCCTCCTTTCTTTTACCCATTACCTTCTCCTCCACATACTGGAAGATAACGAAGAACATAGGCGTGATGAACATAAGGGCTATAGTACCCACAACCATACCGCCGGCCGTACCGATACCGAGGGAACGGTAACCGTTGGCACCGACTCCGGATGCGGTGATCAGAGGCAGAAGACCCACCACCATGGTAAGCACAGTCATCAGGATAGGCCTGAGTCGCACTCCCGCCGCCGACAGGGCCGCCGCACTGAGGGACATACCCCTCTTTCTGCGCTGCGAACCGTATTCGGTAATCAGAATCGCCGTCTTGGACAGCAGACCGATCAGCATGACCATTCCGACCTGAGTGTAGATATTGCTTTCCATTCCGCATATCTTGGTGAAGAAATAACTTCCCATCAGTCCGAAAGGCACAGAGCAGAGCACGGCCAGCGGAAGGAAGAGACTCTCGTACATACCGCAGAGGATAAGGTAGATAAATATCACGCATATGACGTATACGATAGCCGTCGTATTGGACTCCGACAGCTCGGCCTCCTCCCTGGTCATACCGGAGAACTCATAGCCGAATCCTGTAGGCAGAGCCTCCTGGCTTACCTCCTCGATGGCAGCGATGATATCTCCGGAACTGTATCCCGGATTAGGCATACCCTGTACGGTAATGGAGGTAAACATATTGAAGCGGTTGAGCACCTCGGCTCCGTATATCTTGGTCAATGTCACGAACTGGCTTACAGGAGCCATACCGTTGGAAGTACGGACATATACGTCGTCAAGAGACTGCATATTGTCCCTGAACTCAGGCGGGGCCTGGAGTATGACACGGTAGAGCTTGGTAAACCTGTTGAAATTGGACACATACATACTTCCGTAGTAACCGGAGAGCACAGACAGTACCTCGCTGGTAGTAGTTCCGGCGCGGATACACTTGGCTGCATCCACGTCTATCTGATACTGAGGGAAGTTGGAGCTGAATGAAGTATATGCCAGCTGAACCTCCGGCCTCTCGTTGAGAGCGGCTATGAATCCCTGGGTCACCTCCTCCAGAGCATCGATTCCACGGCCGGAACGGTCCTGCAGGTCCACGAAGAAGCTGTTACCGGTACCGTAACCGGAAATCATAGGAGGAGCGAATATGAAGATCTGGGCATTCTTGATATGCGCCGTGCTGGCGTATATCTTCTCTATGACCGCTGTATAGCTTTGATCCTTGTCAGGACGCAGATCCCACGGCTTGAGACGGATCATCATCATGGCGTGCGACGCACCGCTTCCTGAGAATGAGAATCCGGCCACCTGGTTGTAGGTCTGAATCTCATCTATGCCGCTGATGCTGCGCTGCATCTCCGTCAATATGTCATTGGTCTCGGCAAGAGTGGTACCGGGAGCGGCATCCACACTGATAAAGAGAGAGCCTGTATCCTCATTAGGCACAAGGGATGTCTTGGCGGTGGCCATGAAGTAAACCAGCAGACCGCACGCCAGAGCGAGGCATCCTACTCCCACCCATTTATATTTGATAAAGAACTTCACTCCGCCCTTGTACTTGCTGATCAGACGGCCGAAGCCTGCCTCGAACGCTATCCTGAACTTCGTTGAGAACTGTTTGGGTTTCTCACCGGGGGCCACGAGCTCGTTGGGCTTCATAATCAGGGCACAGAGCGCAGGTGACAGGGTAAGGGCGTTGATAGCCGAGAATCCCACAGCCGCAGCCATTGTCAGACCGAACTGCTTGTAGAACATACCGGATGTACCGCCAAGGAACGACACGGGGATGAACACAGCCATAAACACCAGAGTTGCGGACACCACCGCTGCGGACACACCTTCGACACCGTCTGTGGCGGCCTTATATGCAGACCTGTAACCCATGTCGAAGCGTGCCTGCACCGCTTCGACGACTATTATGGCATCGTCCACCACAGTACCGATAACCAGAATCAATGCGAAGAGGGTAATCAGGTTGATGGTGAATCCGGCCACTATCAGGAATGCGAATGTGGCGATAAGAGCGACGAATATACATATCGTGGGGATGAGTGTCGCCCTCGGACTCTGCAGGAAGATATACACCACAAGCACCACAAGCAGGATGGTCTCGAACAGAGTCTTTATCACCTCATGAATGGAGGCGTCGAGGAAGTCCTTGGTACTCATGATGTCCACTATCTCAATACCCTTAGGCAGATCGGCCTTTACCGTCTCCAGATATGCGTCTATCTCCTTGATAATCTCGTTGGCGTTACTTCCGGCCGTCTGGTTGATCATACAGCTGACACCGGGAGCTCCTTTCACACGGCCCTCATAGTTGTAGGTCACGGCGCCCAGCTCGATATCGGCGATATCCTTGAGTTTAAGGACACGTCCGTCATCGTAGGCACGGATGACTATCTCTCCGAACTCCTCCTCCGTGGACAAACGTCCCTTGTAACGGAGAGTGTACTGGAACACATTGCCCGAGTTCTCACCGATAGCACCGGTGGACGCCTCGATATTCTGGCTGGCCAGGGCCGCACTGACATCGGAAGGTATCAGATTGTACTGGGCCATCACGTCAGGCTTCATCCACACACGCATCGCATAGTCACCGCCCATCACGTTGCAGTCGCCCACTCCGGAGATACGCTGGATCTGAGGCTTCACGTTGATGGAAAGGTAGTTGGTGAGGAAGGTCTCATCGTAGGTGCTGTCAGGCGACACAAGAGCAAATACCTTCAGGGTACTGCTCTGACG